>JAEZCJ010000103.1 GCA_023433615.1 Bacillota bacterium
CTTAACGGGTTCTTTGTATGCTCACTGAGCGTACTCGTGTAGAATCGTACCACTAATCTGGATCATCCGTGGTTATTGAATGCAGTAGATGCATTTCCTGCCACTAATGCTTAGCAATACGACAGAAATAATCGCACCCCGTAGAATCAGTGGTATATTTCTACACTAATCCATGCACATCGAGCAATCGTTTCGAAATAGATGTATGAAATACCACAATTTCAAGACGTTTACCGGTTGGGCAGCCTCATAAAAACCGTCAAGGTAAAGCATCCTAATTGCGTACTTGGCTTCAAGCTGTGCAGCACGTTCAGAATATGAAGTTAGGGGTGCCCCTCGATGAGCAATAACAAGAACTATAACCACAATCGGCATGACAAGACCGACAATAATCATCAGCGCCAGAATGACGTGCATGGCGGCGAGTTGCGCAAGGGCCGCAAGAGCCAATTCAAGAACAATAATCCGGACGGTGCCGGTGTGTCCAACGAATTCGTAACCGACAATCCTTAAGTTCATTGCGTGGAAGGAAGACTGCCTGTCGGGCAGTCTTTTTTCATCTTCGGTAAGGTGAATCGCTGCCGCCGGAGATGGTATAATGAACCCATATCGACTCGCAACTAGAACGACGGAGGTGCAAGGATGGACATGATGCTTACAACGGATCCCCAACGGATCGGACGCGCCAAATCATTATTGTATGAGGAGCTATTCGTCCCGTTGCAGCTTCCGGATACGATGCAGGACGAGCTGCGGATCGCAGGAGAAGAACATTATTTTGTCGCAATGGAAGAGCAAGATGTGGTCGGCGTTATGGTGTTGGTCATTGACGGCATGCATGCGGAGCTGCATCACGCCGCCACGCGAAGTTCATATCGGGGCCGGGGGATCGGCAAGCGATTGTGGCAGCTTGTAAGCGCTTATTGCGTGGAACGCGAGCTGTGGGAGATCGAGCTCGTGTCGCGGAATACGGCGATCAGCTTCTGGCGCGAGGCAGGGTTCGAAGAATCGTCGGACGATTGGATCGAACGGCCGGAATTCGTGAAGCACGGGATCCGGCACAAGGCGATGAAGCAGACGCTCAAGGACACAAGGGAAGGGCGGCATGCATGATGAATCCGCGAATAGGCAAGCAAGTGGGCGAAACGGCAGATGTCGGCTATCAGATCGGCGTTCGACGAACCGTTCCGGCAAGCGTCGAACAGTCGTGGGACCTGCTGACTTCGCGTGAGGGCGTTGCATTGTGGATCGGCCCGATGGCAGCGCCGCTGCCGATCGAAGCCAATATCGAATTCCAAGCCGCTAACGGCGTAGAAGGCAAGCTCCGCATCGTGAAGCCGCCGGTCCAGCTGAGATTGGCATGGCGCAGGCCGGAGTGGCGGACGGCTTCGACGCTGCAGATCAGGGTGCTGCCTGCAGCGAGTCCTGATCGATCGACGATCAGCTTTCATCAAGAGAAGCTCGCGAACGGATTGCTTCGTGAGGAGATGAAGCGGCATTGGGAAGCCGTCATTGCCGCGCTGGCCGATCGACTAGCTTAAGATGAGGCCAATTCCAGCATTCAGCCGTCTTGCCGCGTGCAGCCTTCTTCACGCAGATATTCCAGCGCTTCCTCGATCGTCTCGAACGCCATCTCGAGGTTAAGCCCGGCATATACATACCAGAGGTCGTCCTCGCGCATGAGCCTCAGCTTGCGACCTTCGGGATCGGTCCAATGCTGTTCGGGTGCCTTATCGCGCTTCGTGACCGGCTTCGGCTCGGGAGCGCCTTCTGACAGCGAGGCGATGGAAGCGGCGATAATCGATCGAAATTCCTCTTCGCCATAATCACGAATATTCACAAGACCTTTATCGTCGGTCACAGCGCCTTCAACCAATGCGGCATAGACGAAACCGTTGCCGTTCGGGTGGAGGTGATAGATGACCGTCTTCTTCTCGTACAAGCTGTCCTCGTAATGATAATTCACGCGGCCGAGCGATACGTCCTTGCGAGCGAGCTCGGAGAACGATGCGGCGATCGCGATTTTCTGATCGAAGGTTAACATATTGCGACACGCTCCTGTCTGAATCCTAGTACGGCTTAGTATAGCACAAAAGAGTGCGTCAAACGCACTGGCCAATCGATATGTTCACCTTATAGTGACCGTACTGATGAATGCCATCGAGCAGCTTAGCAAGTCGTTCCTCGTCAGGGACGACCGCTTTAAGCATGAAACAGGGCTCACCGCTGATGCGGTGGGCTTCTTGCACGTCTTCGCAGGTCTGCAGGAAGGCCTGAAACTTGTCATGATTGTAATTTCTCATCACCACCGTAATGAAGACGCAAGTCGAATTCCCGATGAGCCGTTCATTAAGCTTGACGGTGTAGCCTTCGATGATGCCGCAATCCTCTAACCGTTGAATGCGGTTGGCAACGGCAGGGGCGGACATGTGTACCTGTTCGCCGATCTGCTTCCACTGCATTCGGGCATTGCGTTTCAGAAGTCGAATGATTGCCATATCGATAGGGTCGATCAATTGCAGGCCTCCTTTCGTTACGAAAGTGATTCGTCCGATTCCCTTCGCGAAGTTATGTATTCGTGTCCTAGGGATGCGCTACCATTGGGGTGTAACAATACGAGAATACGAAGGAGTGCATACCATGTATAAGAAGATTGCGGTATCCTTGATCGCTGCAGCTCTCCTGGCGGGTTGTTCGTCGACAAGCGATTCGAACGGAGACAAGGCGTATAAGCTGGATGCAGAGGTTGTGCAGCGGGCCGAGCAATACGTGCTCGACGTGGACACGAACTTGAATTTGTCTGCAGAGAAATATGCCCAGAATCATCATGAAGGCGAAGGTCATATCCATATGTACCTGAACGGCCAATTGATCGGTCCGCTGCTTAACAACGGCCCGACGGCAATCTCATTGACGCTGCTGAACAAAGGGGAGAATACCGTCAAGCTCATGCTCGCGGGCAACAACCATGCGGAGGACGCCTACAAGCTGACGAAGGAAGTTACGTTTACGGTGAATTGAACCGCAATGCAACCTCTGCACGAACAATGAATCTACAGCGTATTGTACCTGACAGGCATGATAACGTCCACAGCCAGCAAAAAAGGTTCGGCCGCGATAATCGCAGCCGAACCTTCATGATGGAGTTAGTCCTACAGGCGTACTGTGCTTGAAGGGCCTTCGCCTTCGCGCTTCTTCGCGTGCTCGAGCTCGTCCTTCCAAGTTAAATGGCGATATTCTGCGGCAGCAGGATCGTTATCGAACCAATTCAGGAAGTCCTCCCACATGGCGAGCGGCCATTCCGAGTCGATTTGAGCCGTCGTGTAGACGTTCTCGCGAAGACGGATGAATCCGAATACGTCCCGAACTTGCGATTTTTCCGCCTTGATCGTCGTCTGGTCTGCGAGATGCGGCGGTACGAAGATGACCCCGGCAGGCGTGGCCACGACAACGTCGCCAGGCAGACAGACCGCTTTGCCGATGCGAGTAGGCGTGTTCATGCCGATCATCGTGCAATCTGCGATGGCCGTCGGGTCGCTGCCGCGATACCATACGTTGATGTTATCGATCTCCTGCACTTGCTGATTGTCGCGGATCCCGCCCCAGATGACGGCGCCGCCGCGCTTCGTGCGCGTGGAGATTGCCGTACCGAGGTTGCCGCCGATATAGGTGCCCATATGGATCTTATCGAACATGTCGACGACGACGACGTCGTCTTCGACCAAGGAGTCGATGACCCACTGGTTGAAGAAGCCGCGGCGGCCTTCTTCTTGATGACCGTAGTTCAGCAGCGTGTCGTGAAGATCGGGCCGATACGGTACCATGACTGCCGTAACGGCACGGCCGACGATCGTTTTTTGCGGGTGGATCATTTTGAAATCGCCTTCGAACTGGAACTTGTAGCCGTTCTGCCAGAGCGGCCCCCAAGCTTCCTCCAGCGTAATCTTGCGCATGCGCTCCAGCGTAGCGTCCGGAACTTTCGGGCGGCCGTTCTCAAAGCGCTCGCCTGTCCACAGGGGAGTCAATTGAATAATATCGTCGCGGTTATCGAACTTCATCGTGTAAGCACCTCTTCATGTATAGGATAGGGTAGGGCAGGGGAGGCGGCCGGCGCAATACGCCGGCCTGCCTCGATTAGCTCCAGAGTCGGTCGTTGCCGACAAAATGGTTCCACTCGTCCGTCGATTCCCATAGGCCGGGCACTTCCGGATGCAGGTGCTGCGCGATGACTTCGTCGTTCAGCTCCTCGATGCCGAGGCCCGGCGCGTCCGGCACGTGGATGAAGCCGTTCTGCAGAAGCGGCTTCGGCAGCTTCGGCGCGATGATGATGTCGTCCCACCATGGCACTTCGACCGAGTGGAATTCGAGCGCAAGGAAGTTCTCGGAAGCGGCTGCAACATGTACAGCTGCGAGGCATGCGATCGGGCTCTCGGCCATGTGGATCGCCATCGCAACGCCGTGCTCCTGCGCCATGTCGGCGATTTTCTTCGTCTCGAGGATGCCGCCCGTCGTCAAGATGTCAGGGTGAATGACGGATACGCCGCCGGACTCGAGAAGCGGTTTGAAGTTCTCTTTCAGGTAAATGTCTTCGCCCGTGCAGATCGGCGTCGTGACGGAGTTCGCCAGTCGCTTATATTGCTCCGTGTACTGCCACGGAATCATGTCTTCCATCCAAGCCAGGTTATATTTATCGATACGGCGGCCGAGCTTAATGCAGTCTTCAACGCCGATATGTCCGAAGTGGTCGATTGCCAGCGGCACCTCGTATCCGATTTCGGCGCGTACATCAGCAACGTATTGCTCCATCATCTCGAGGCCTTTCTCCGTGACGTGGATGCCGGTGAACGGGTGAGCGATGTTGTATACGTCATAGTGGCGGCTCTTCAGGTAGCGGAGCTCTTCAGGCGTCGTGTTCGGATTCCGGCGCGCTTCCCAATAGGCCTTGGATACGGAACGCATCTCCTCGATGAAGCCGAGCGGCGCGCTCAGCGTGCCTGGCTCGTTGATGATCGTGCTGATGCCCAGGTCCATCTTGAGGAACGTAAAGCCCATTTCCATCCGCTTTTTGAGCGCTTTACCCATCGCAGTACCGGTGTTTTTGCCGTCAACGTCGGTGTCGCAATACATACGGATTTTATCGCGGAATTTGCCGCCCAGCATCTGATAGACCGGAATGCCGTATGCCTTGCCGGCCAGATCCCACAGCGCGAGCTCGATGCCGCTGACGCCGCCGCCTTGACGGGCATGGCCGCCGAATTGCTTGATGCGGCGGAACAACTTATCCACGTTGCAAGGATTTTCCCCGAGCAGGCGCGGTTTCAGCATCTGCGCATAGTACTTGTCTGCGCCGTCGCGTACCTCGCCGAAGCCGACCAGGCCTTGGTTCGTGTACACCTTGATCAAGCTGCAGTGCATCGGCGCCCCGGAGATATCGGCGAATCGGATATCCGTAATGCGAAGCTCAGAAGGGTTGGAGTACGTATTTACATGGGCTAATGTGCTTTCATACGTTTCTTTGGACATGGTACGAATCTTCCTTTCGAGTAAGGGTTCAGGAATCTGCGAGTGTAAACGCGCTTTCACCGAATGACGTGCAGACACCTCGTTAAGGATGCCCGCCGCGACATGCAGCTTAAGGCGCTGCCGGCTTCTTCATTCGATAATCCAAGTAGTGCATTAGGAAACCGCCGTCCATCCGAATGTCCGCGCCGTTGATGTAGCGGGACTGATCGGTAGAGAGGAAGAGCGCGAGCTCCGCCAGGTCTTCATGCGTGCCGAGGACCGCGTCGGGAACCTTATACGCGTAATCTTCATATAAGCTCGATATCTCGCTCTGGAATACTTCATTGTCTCCTTCGACAGGACCGAATTCGATCGTATTCACGGTGACACCGTGTCGGCCGAGCTTCAAGGCTGCTTCATGGGACAGCATCTTGATTGCTCCCTTGGATGCGCTGTACGCGAAGGAGGAGCCTGTCGGCTTCTCGGCATGGATGGAAGAGATGTAGACGACTTTCCCGTAGTTCTTGCCTACCATCTGCTTGCCGACAGCCTGCGTGCATATAAAAGCTGACTTGGCATTGGCGTTCAGAATACGCTTGAACCATTCTTCGTCACCGAACGCAACCGACCCCGGTTCGACCAGGTTGTTGTTGTGAATCAGGACATCGACCGTTCCGAGCTGCTCAGACGCTTGGCTCAGCGCATCATTGACTTCGCTGCTCTTGCAGGCATCAATCTGGATGACTAGCGCGCTAGCGCCTTCGGATTGGCATCGTTCAAGCTCCGATTGGATCGCTTGTCCATTCGATGCGCTGTTCAAGATGAAGCGCGCGCCTTCGGAGGCGAGTCGAGTGATCAGCGCTCTGCCGGACGGATTGTCGGCTTCCGTAATGAAGACGACCTTGTTCTGTAGCAGTTTCATGTATCCCCACCTTCCAATGCTCATGCCTTGGTTGTATTCGGTTACATCCTTAATCTTACATACAGGAATGGGAACGTCAAGAAGACAATCTTGACGCATAAATAGACGTACTTGATATTAAGATTCGCCGGAATCGTCAGATCATGCACGCCGATCCCGAATAAGATAGGACGGAAACGGGGTCGCTCGATAAAAATGTTTATTGCCACGCGGCGCGTCGCTATGATATATTTTCTTAAATTTAAATCGACGAGAAGCGGAGGGTAACGATCGAATGGCCTACTACTATATGGAGCCGTCACGCACATTCAGCGAGTTCTTGCTGCTGCCTAATCTCACCACCAAGGAATGCCATCCCGGGAATGTCAGCCTAAGAACGCCGGTAAGCAAGCATAAGCGGGGCGAGCAGCCGGCGGTATCGCTCAATATTCCGTTCGCATCCGCCGTCATGCAGTCCGTATCGGACCACAACATGGCTGTGGCGCTCGCGCGCAGCGGCGGAATCTCTTTTATCTTCGGCTCCCAGCCTGTTGAAGAACAAGCCGCCATGGTGCGCAAGGTCAAGGAATACAAGGCCGGGTTCGTGGTCAGCCGATCGAATCTGACGCCGGAACATACGCTCAAGGACGTGCTTGAGCTGAAGGAGCGGACAGGCCACTCCACGGTCGCGATCACCGACGACGGATCGCCGAAGGGAACGCTGCTGGGCATCGTTACGAGCCGAGACTATCGCATTAGTCGGGATCCGCTCACGAAGTCGATCCGCGACTTCATGACGCCATTCGAATCGCTCATCTACGGCAAGTCGGGCATCGCGCTGTCGGAAGCCAACGACTTGATCTGGGAGCACAAGCTGAACTGCCTGCCGATCGTGAGCGAATTGAACAAGCTGGACTACCTCGTCTTCCGAAAAGACTATGACGCCCACAAGGAAAACCCGTACGCGCTCCTGGACGATAACAAGAGTTATATCGTCGGCGCGGGCATCAATTCCAAGGATTATAAGGTTCGCGTTCCGGCGCTGGTGGAGGCTGGAGCTGACGTGCTGGTCATCGATTCGTCGGATGGCTTCACGGAATGGCAGAAGGAGACGCTCGAGTTCGTGAAGGCGAACTACGACATTCCGATCGGCGCAGGCAACGTGGTGGATAAAGAAGGATTCCGCTATCTGGTCGATGCCGGCGCGGACTTCATTAAGGTAGGCATCGGCGGCGGTTCGATCTGCATTACGCGCGAGCAAAAAGGGATCGGACGGGGCCAAGCGTCGGCGGTTATCGAGGTTGCCGAGGCGCGTGACCGGTATTACGAAGAGACGGGCATCTACGTGCCGATCTGCTCGGACGGCGGCATCGTGCATGACTACCATATGACGCTTGCCCTGGCGATGGGAGCGGACTTCATTATGATGGGCCGTTATTTTGCGCGGTTCGACGAGAGCCCGACCCGCAAGCTCAGAATCGGCAACAACTACGTGAAGGAGTTCTGGGGCGAGGGCTCGAACCGTGCCCGCAACTGGCAGCGTTACGATACGGGCGGCAAGGAAGGGCTCGTCTTCGAAGAAGGCGTCGATTCCTACGTGCCGTACGCGGGGAGCCTGCAGGAGAATATGGACAAGACGATCGCCAAGATCAAGTCGACCATGTGCAACTGCGGTTCGCTCTCGATCGAGGAGCTGCAGCGGAATGCCCGCATCACGCTCGTATCGGCGACCAGCATCGTTGAGGGCGGCGCGCATGACGTCATCCTGAAGGAAAGCAGCCTATCGGCCGAATAACGATCGGCAGGCGAATAGATCGGCATGAGATACTCGGCATGAGGGGATGGCTATGGAAGCAAGATTCTGCATGAGCTGCGGACATGCACTGGAGCATCGCGATTTCGACGGGACGACTCGTCCGGCCTGCACGAGCTGCAGCTTCGTGCATTGGGGGAACTACAGCATCGGCGTGGGCGCGCTCGTCATCAAGGACGGCCGGATTCTGCTCGTTCGGCGAGCGCAGAATCCTGGGAAGGGCTATTGGACGAATCCCGGCGGCTATATCGAACAGCTGGAGCCGATCGAAGCAACGATCGTGCGCGAGGTCGAGGAAGAGGCCGGCATTCGGGCGGCCGTGAAGAGCGTCGTCGCGCTGCGCGATCAGCCGAGGGCAATCCACAACGTGTACATCGCGTTCGCGATGGAGTACGTGGAAGGCGAGCCGGTGCCGGACGGCGTGGAGGTGGATGCGGCAGGATTCTTCAGCCTGGAAGAGATGGCGGAGATGAATGTGGCGGGCTTCACGCGATGGCTCGTCGACGTCGCGTTCCGAGGCAGGGCGGAGGGACTGCTGCTCGATCGAGAGCCGGTCGTCGCACTGGACGGATACGGACTCTTCCGCGTCTGATCGATTGTGATCACGCAGTCCATCGAGATGTATAGCGGCAATCGATAACAAAATCGTGTGCATATAGAGCAAGATCGCGAATGGTCAGAACGAAACGTAGCATATTATGATGAAGATTGACTTATCCTGCTAATCCCACTGCGAAGGAGAATAGAAACGAATGTCTAAAATTAGAGTAGCCGTTATCGGATGCGGATCGATCTCCAAGCACCGCCACATTCCCGAATATGCAGCGAACGAGAACGTCGAATTGGTAGCCTTCTGCGATCTTGTGGAGGCCCGCGCAGTCGAATACGCGGAGAAGCATGGCGGCAAGGCGTACACGAGCTATCAAGAGCTTCTCGAGAAAGAGAAGCCGGACGCGGTCAGCGTGAACCTGCCGAACGCGCTTCACGCGGAAGTATCGATCGCTGCGGCGAACGCAGGCGCGCATGTCCTGGTCGAGAAGCCGATGGCGACGACCGTGGCTGAGGGCGAAGCGATGATCGAGGCCGCTGAGCGCAACAAGGTATTCCTCATGGTCGGCCACAATCAGCGTCTGATGCCGCCGCATATCAAGGCAAAGGAAATTCTCGATTCCGGCGTGCTCGGCAAGGTCATCTCGTTCCGGACATCGTTCGGCCACCCTGGTCCTGAGGCATGGAGCATCGACGGCCGCGAGAGCTGGTTCTTCGATAAGCCGCGTGCGATCATGGGCGCAATGGGCGACCTCGGCGTCCATAAGTCCGACCTGATCCGTCACCTGTTGAACGATGAGGTTGCCGAGGTAGCGGCATTCATCGGCACGATCCATAAGGAAGATACGGAAGTTGACGATAACGCGACTTGCCTGCTGCGCATGAAGAGCGGCGCGATCGGAACGCTCGTAGCGAGCTGGACTTACTACAAGGGCGAGGACAACAGCACCGTATTCTGGTGCGAGAACGGCGTGCTCAAGATCGGCACGGATCCGGACGACCAAGTGATCATGGAGCTGCGCGACGGCACGGTTGAGCGTCACAAGGCCGGCGAGATCGCGACGAACGAGAAGCAGACGACGAGCGGCATCATCGACGCATTCGTGGATGCCATCGTCACGGGCACGCGCCCTAGCATCTCCGGCGAAGAGGGCTTGAAGTCGCTGCAGGTCATTCTGGCAGCATTCGAGTCGCAGGCAAGCGGTCAGATCGTGAAGCTATAGTCCGCCTATAACGACCAAGGCAGCCGCTAACCGCGGCTGCCTTGGTTTATTTGCGCTTCAGGATGCGCACGGCTTGCGGCAGGATGCGCATCGCCGCGGGAGCCAGTCCGGCATCCTCGCCGTCGGCGTGCACGCGCAGACGCGCTCCTGCAGCGGGCAAGATGCGAATATCGCGGCCGCGGAAGAAGTTTACAGCCGGATGCAAAATGTGCTTGCCGGCGTATACGCGCGGGAACGCCATGAGCAGCCCGAGGCGGGACACGCCGCCGACGATGCAGATCTCCGCGATGCCGTCGTCGGCTATCGCTGCTGGATTAATTCGCATTCCTCCGCCATAATAAGGGATATTGGAAATTGCAGCCAGCCAGACGCGTGCATGTTCCGTGCGAATGCCGTCGATCTCAAGCGTCACATCGACCGGTCGATAGGTGAGCAGCACGCGCAGCAGCGAAACGATATAGGCGGCATACCCGAGGCCGAGCTTGTTGAACCAAGATTTGTACGGGGCATGATTAGCCGTATAAGCGACTTCGCCGTCCAGCCCGGCGCCAGCCGAAGAGATCGCGTAGCGCTCGTTCGCCGCGATCGCATCCACGACGGTCGACTGTTCTTGGTCGACGAGCGATAGCAGCTCTTCCAGTGCGGCAAGCGGAAGCAGCGGCAGGCCGTGGCCGCGGGCATAGTCATTGCCGGAGCCGGCAGCGATGAAGCCTAGTTGGATCCGGTCAGGCAGCGGCGAACCTCCGGTAGCCGAGAGGAGGCCGTTAACGGCCTCATTCAGCGTGCCGTCTCCGCCTACGATCATGATCGTATGGCGCACGGCAGGCTGAGCGTCCGATAGGGAACCGATGAATCGGCGGCACCATGCTTCTGCATCGCCTGGCGCATCCGTCACGATCATACGGAAGGATCGACCGCTCGCATGCAGGGCGTTCTCGATCTGCCGCCGCGCGGAATCGCCTTTTCCGTTCCCGGACTGCGGGTTGACAAGGATATGCAGCATGACGTACCACCGCCTAATCTTTTAATACCAACAATATTCAATGCCATTAATGAAATTCCTGCTTGCAAGCGGCCGAAATCTTGAAGATGCGAGGGATTGGAATGAATAAAAGAATAATCGCGCTAACGGCTTGGATGTTCGGCCTTGCAGCCAGCACCGCGGCTTGCGGCGCAGCGCAGCATCCCTACGACCTGACGATGCCCAACCGCGCAGGTGAGGGAAGTCCAAGCGGCCAGCATCAGCATGCCTCGCCCGAGGAGTCGTCCAAATGGAAAGGCGTATTCGAGTTCGCTTCCGAGCCTGTGCCGAACATGCCGTCCGATCTCCGAATCCGCATCAAGGATCAAGATCGGGTGACGCTTAAGGCGTATGAGCGGAATCATGAGAAGCTGATGCATCTGATCGTCGTCGACCGACAACTGACGCACTTCGACCACCTGCATCCTGAGCCGCAGGAACAAGGCAGCTTCACGACATCGGTTACGTTTCCCGCAGTAGGGGCCTATAAGCTGTTCGCGGATTTCGTACCGAAGGGCCGTTTGAATGCGACCGTCAGCGACTGGATTACGGTCGGCGAGAATGCGGAGGACGAGGAACCCGTTATGCTGGTACCCGATGATCGGGAAGTCAAGACAGCCGGCAGCCTGGCGGTCAGCCTTGCGCTTAGCTCGCATCGGGCCGGCGAGGACGCGCAATTGACGTTCACGATCCAAGACGCGGACACGAGGAAGGGCATCACGGATCTTGAGCCGTACTTGGGCGCGATCGGGCATGTCGTGATTCTGTCGAGCGACGCGGAGCAGTATCTGCACGTGCACCCGGCAGAGAACGCGGGTACCGGTCCGGCAGCGGTGTTCTGGGGGAACTTCCCGCAAGCGGGCAGCTACAAGCTGTGGGGACAGTTCAAGCATCGGGGAGAGCTGTACACGATCCCCTACGTCGTGGAGATTACGGAGTAGTAGAGCGAATAAGGGCACGGCAGCATCTGCATGGAGCAGGCAGCCGTACCCTTATTCGCATCAGGCCAAACCGCAGGCTTCCGCGATTAGCGCGTAGGAGCGGTGACGTGCCTCGGGATCATGGATCGGGCTTACGATCAACAGCTCATCGGCGGCATATCGTTCGGCATTCTCGCGGAGCGCGTCTGCGACTTGCTTAGGCGTTCCTACGATCCGGCGCTGCCGTGCCAGCTTGATACGCTCCAAGTCGTACTCCGTGTAAGGATAATCGAGCGCAGTACGGACGGACGGGAGGTTGTTCAGTTCGAGTCCTCGTTCCAGCCGGAGGAAGAAGAGATCGGTGCTGGTCGCGAGTTCATTCGCTTCCGCCTCGGTTTCGGCACAGATCGCAAGCACGGCAATTAACGCATGCGGCGCATCGAGGATCCGCGAGGGTTGGAAATGCGCCTTGTAATGCCGGACGGCTTCTTCGCCGCCCGGTGCGCCGAAAAATTGCGCGAACCCGTACTTGGTGCCGAGCCGCGCTGCGAACTTGGCGCTCTCGCCGCTCGAGCCGAGCAGCCACATCTCGGGCATGGTCTCGACAGGCGGGGAGGCTTGCAGCCCTGCGAACCGATGATCGCCGTCCAGCGGACCGTGGAAATAATCGATCAGATCGGAGACTTGCTCGGGATAGTGGTCATAGTGATACGTCTTCCCCTCATTCAGCGCCCTTGTCGCCAGCGGCATGCCGCCGGGTGCCCGACCTAGTCCGAGATCGATGCGGCCGGGATGCAGCGCCTCCAGGAGCCGAAAATTCTCGGCTACCTTATAGGCGCTGTAGTGAGGCAGCATGACGCCGCCTGAGCCTACTTTTATCGATGCAGTGGCTGCCGCCACGTGGGCAATCATGATCTCGGGACTCGAGTGGGCGAGCGCGAGGGAGGCATGGTGCTCGGACATCCAGAACCGACTATAGCCGAGCTTCTCGGCTGTCTGAGCCAGCTTCGTCGTCTCGTGAAGCGCATCATGGGCGGTGCGTCCTTCCCCAATCTGCGATTGATCCAGAATGCCCAGGTGAAGCTTCTTCATTGTGCAGTCATCTCCTATCGGCTGGAAGTGTGGCAGGTGGCGCAGGGCGCGTCGCATGTTCGAGTTCCGCCAAGATTCGCCGTGCCTCTTCATTCGTCTCCCCGCACATCCCTGGATCGGGCTGCAGGCTGCTGCAGACTTGCGGCCGATCGGGTTGTCCGAATATGCGGCAGCGGCCCTCCGGCGACAATTGGATGCAGGGCACGCCTGCGGGCTTGCCGTTCGGCATCCCCGGAATGGGAGAAGAGATGGATATGACGGTACAGCATGCGGCGCAGCCAATTCGGCAATCCATGTTACGTCCCCTTATCGTGGTGCTATTCGACCACTCCCAATATGTATCGACTCCCATTATACATCATTCGGCTGCGAGAACTTGATTGTCATGCGGCATGTGGGTTATAATTTTGTCGCCAATATCACCCAATAAGGAGCTTGAACATGGACAAAGTACTTATTTTCGGACATAAGAATCCGGACACCGACACGATCTGCTCGGCGATCGCATACGCAGACTTGAAGACGAAGCTTGGCCAGAACGTCGAAGCTGTCCGCTTGGGCAGCGTGAACGGAGAAACGCAATACGCGCTGGACCAATTCCGGGTCGCCGCTCCCCGCCAAGTGGATACGGTCGCGAACGAAGTGAAGACGGTTATCCTGGTCGACCATAACGAGCGTCAGCAGAGCGCAAGCGACATCGATCAAGTCCGCGTGGCTGAGGTTATCGACCACCACCGCATCGCGAACTTCGAGACGAGCGGCCCGCTCTATTACCGTGCTGAGCCTGTCGGTTGCACCGCCACGATCCTGAAGAAGATGTACAAGGAGAACGGCATCGCGATCGAGCCGCCTATCGCGGGTCTCATGCTGTCGGCCATCATCTCCGATTCGCTGCTCTTCAAGTCGCCGACCTGCACGCAGGAAGACGTTGAAGCAGCGCAAGAACTGGCGACGATCGCGGGCGTGGATGCGAACAGCTACGGCCTCAATATGCTGAAGGCCGGCGCCGACCTGAGCGACAAGTCGATCGCGCAGCTGATCTCCCTCGACGCGAAGGAATTCTCGATGGGCAGCTCCAAGGTCGAGATCGCGCAAGTGAACGCCGTGGACGTGAACGACGTGCTGTCCCGCCAATCCGAATTGGAGGACTCGCTGTCGAACATCATTGCGGAGAAGGGACTTGACCTGTTCCTGTTCGTCGTGACGGATATTCTAAACAACGATTCGGTGGGCATCGCCCTCGGCAGCAAGGCAAGCAAAGTTGAGCAAGCCTACAACGTCAAGCTGGAGAACAACCGCGCGGTTCTGAAAGGCGTCGTATCCCGTAAGTCGCAGATCGTTCCCGTACTGACGGAGACGTTCAACCAATAGGAATAGCACGCATCGTAGAAGCCCGCGACCGTTCGCGGGCTTCTCTTGACTCTTGGGACGATAGGGGGGCTGGCTTGCGCATGCGCGTACATGCGTTCATCATTCATGCCGATGTGGAGCGGCAGGACCTGATTGCCATCTCGGCGATGTCCAGCCGCTTCGTCTCGGATATTCGATTAGAATATGCGATCGGGGACGATTGCTACCATGTCGATGTGAAAAGCTTGCTCGGCATGCTGTCGCTGCCGATCAAGTCCGGGACCGAGCTGCGGCTCGTCGTGAAGGGGAAGGACGACGAGGATGCGCTGGAAGAGGTATTCGCCCGATTCCAGGCGCTCGAGAAGCATCCTTAACAAGTATGCGGGTGCCGTTCGCAGGGAATAATGGGTAGCATACCAATCCCATGCGAAGGGGAAATGCCGCTTGTTGAACTGGCTTACGCGGATTAACTTACTCGTTGCTTTCGTCGTGCTGATGGTATTCCATGCCTTGCTGTACTATTATCAAGGCACGAACAATTGGTTCATGGTTGCGATGCTGGCTTCCCTCGTGGACACCGGCGTGCTAGCCGCGCTGCAGTTCGTCATCGGCACGCGGCGAGCGCGATAGTCGAGACATTGGCGATACACACAAGAACCGTCCCCACTCAGGGACGGTTCTTGTTCGATTGGTAGCCTTCTTCGTGGTCAGGCTTGTATTCGTCTTCCGTGAGCTCAAACCCTACGCGTTCGTGATTCTTGGTATCCTCCAGAACGGTACGCGGGTCGCCGTCGGTCTCGGGTCGGATACGATCATTCGGCATGATGTTGTTCCTCCTTTCGGCTATGGGATAGCTTATCCTGGCGGCTGCTCGCGTATGCGGACCCGGCGACCCGCAATTAGAGAAGCCAAGCGCCGGCCAGCCCGCATAATAAGCCTGACAGCATGACGCATAGCACCACGAAGAGCAACACGCGCTTCGGGAAGGCTCGGGCAAGCATCAGCACGGATGGCAGGCTGACTGCAGGCAGCGTGATAAGCAGCGCTGCTGCCGGACCTGCGCCGGAGCCGAATGCGAGGAAGGATTGGACGATCGGAATTTCGGCGGCGGTCGGGATGACGAAGAGCGTGCCTACGATCGCGAATAGCAGAATGGCCGGGAATCCGCCATCGGACCATATCGGGAATAAGGCAGACCGGAATGCGCCAAGCAGCAGCACGGCTAACACATAAGCAGGCACGATATGGAGCGTCATGATGCCTGCCTGCCGAAGCCAGCGAAGCGGCCACGGTCCGCGCTCATCGGCGCCATCGGGTATGACAGGCGCTAGTGCAGCGTCATCAGGATGCTTCTGACCGGCTACGCGGTTGGCATAATGGCTTACGCCGAACGTGAGCAGCAGCCCGAAGACGATGCGAATCAGCGTGTATTTCCACGATAACACGAACGTCATGAAGATCAGC
Organism: Bacillota bacterium; assembly: GCA_023433615.1. Taxonomy (GTDB): domain Bacteria; phylum Bacillota; class Bacilli; order Paenibacillales; family Paenibacillaceae; genus Paenibacillus_I. Next base: position 15,836 of record JAEZCJ010000103.1, read on the forward strand.
GTAGCCGGATTCAGCACCGGATTCCCGATCCAGAAGGCAAGGCTGGCGCCGATCGACACGTTGCGGCGACGCAATCCCGCAGCCACCGGCGCAGCGCAGCAGGAGCACATCATGCCCGGCAGCGCCGCAGCCCCGCCGATCAACGTGCTCTTGAAGCTTGTCTTGCCGAGTACGGCATGCAGCCATTTGGCGGGGAGAAGCACTTGCAATAGCGATCCCAGAATAATGCCTAGAACCGCGGCCTTCCATATCGCCTTGAAATAGACCGCCGCATAATCGAGAGCGGCCTGCCAAGACGGCCCGTTGACGCCCTCGGCGCCGATTCCGGCGAGGATCGAGGAGCCGATCGAGCCTTCGGCGGCCGCGAGGAATGCCTTATGGTAATAGGGCAGCCATTTGACGTAAGTCAAGCCTGCGACGGCCACCAGCACGAATAACAGGACGAACCCCAGCGTCTTGCGCGCATCTGAGGCGGATGGAGATTGCATGCTGCGATTATCTGGTGTCATAACAGCCTCCAAGGGAAGTCTAGTTCCTAGCTTCGTCGAATTTCGTCTCGCCAAAGCAGCATAGCAAGAGTTGCGCCCGTGGATGGAATTGGAGTACGATTACCTATATAAGAGGCTGTCCAATTCGATGGCATACTATGAGACGTACGCAGGAGGCAGAGATAGCAATGGATACCGTGGAATCGATCAAATTAACTTCGCTCTCGAGCAAGGGAGGCTGCGGCTGCAAGATCGGCCCCGCCGATCTCGCGCAGGTGCTGCGCCACCTGCCGCCGGCCGCTCCGAATCCGAACCTGCTCGTCGGGCTGGATACGAGCGACGATGCCGGCGTCTACAAGCTGACCGATGAGCTCGCGCTCGTGCAGACGCTCGACTTCTTCACCCCGATCGTCGACGATCCGTACATGTTCGGCCAGATCGCGGCCGCGAACGCGATCAGCGACATCTACGCTATGGGCGGCAAGCCGCTCACGGTATTGAATATCGTGGCATTCCCGATCTCGACGCTGGACAAGCGGATTCTGTCCGAAATTCTCCGCGGCGCCGGCGATAAGGTACAGGAAGCCGGCGCGACGCTCGTCGGCGGTCATTCGATCGATGACAAGGAACCGAAGTTCGGGCTTGCGGTGACGGGCACCGTCCATCCGGACCGGGTCAGAACGAATGCAGGCGCGCAGGCAGGGGACAAGCTGATCTTGACGAAGCCGATCGGCGTAGGCATCATGACGACCTCGATCAAGAAGAATCAATTGTCCGCGGAAGAAATCGCGCGCGTCAGCAGCGTGATGGCGACACTGAACAAGAGTGCCGCGGAGGCGATGGAAGCGTATGACGTCCATGCTTGCACCGACGTGACGGGCTTCGGTCTGATGGGACATGCGCTCGAGATGGCCAAGGGGAGCGGCAAGGAAATCGTCATTCGGCAAGCTGCCGTACCTGTCCTGCCGCGCGTGCGGGAGCTGGCGGAGAACGGCTTCGTTCCGGGGGGCACGAAGAACAATTACGCGCATGTCGAGCCGGATATCGACTTTCCTGCAGCGATGGATCAGACGGACCGTTATATTCTGTGCGACGCGGTGACCTCGGGCGGTTTGCTGATCGCCGTCGATCCGAGCCAAGCGGAGGCGCTATTAGCCGACTTGCAAGGCAGAGGCGTCGAGGCTGCACTGATCGGGGAAGTCACGGAACGCACGAGCGGCAGAATCGTCGTCGAGGCCTAAACAGAAGGAGCTATTATCATGTTTCAAGATCTGACACCGGAGGAGTGGGCAGCGCTCAGGCTTCGCAAGGAGCTTGTCTTGATCGATGTGCGCTCGCCCTCCGAATTCGAGGAAGCAACCATTCCGGGCAGCGTGAACATTCCGCTGTTCAACGACGAGGAGCGTGCCGAGATCGGCACGCTCTATAAACAGACGAGCATCGCGGCCGCGAAGGAGCGCGGTCTCGAGATCGTCTCTGCCAAGCTTCCGGCATTCATCCGCAGCTTCACGGCATTGGAAGGGAAGAAGGCGGTATTCTGCTGGAGGGGCGGCATGCGGAGCAAGACGTCGGCAACCGTCCTCTCCTTAATGGGCATTCATGCGTATCGGGTAGCCGGCGGCTACCGCGCCTATCGGCAATGGGTCGTGCAGCAGGTCGACGAGCTGCCGATTCCGGAGCAAGCCTTCGTCATCCACGGCAACACGGGCTCCGGCAAGACGGCGCTCCTGCGCATGTTGAAGCAGAAGGGCTATCCCGTTCTGGATCTCGAGGACATGGCGGGGCATCGCGGATCGATTTTCGGCCAGATCGGGCTGCGCGCGCACAATCAGAAGACGTTCGATTCGCTGCTGGTCGACGAGCTGTTGCATCTCCGGAACTCGCCCTATATGCTGATGGAGGCGGAGAGCAAGCGCATCGGCAGAGTCGTGCTGCCCGAACGCCTCTTGGAGAAGAAGGAGCGGGGCGTTCATCTGCTGGTCGAGCTGCCGATGGAAGCGCGCATTCGGACGATCTTGGACGATTACCAGCCGTGGGATCATCACGAGGCATGCATGGAGGCGTTCAAGGGAATTAAGGCTCGGATTCACACGCCGATCGCGGCGGAGATCGAAAGCTGCCTAAGTACGGAACGGTATGACCGTGCCGTGGAGATGATGCTGACGCACTATTATGATCCGCGCTACGAGCATTCGACCCAACAATACGAGGACGTGAAGTTCGACACGATACGCGTCGACTCGGTCGAGGAGGCGGCGCTTGCGGTCGAGAGCCGGCTGCCGCGGCAGCGTGAAGGCAGGCAGGCTTAGCGCTCTTCTTCGGCCTGCAGCCGGCCTCGGGAACGGAATACGAGCCAGATCGCGCAGAAGCCGAGCGTGCCGATTGCGGCCATAACTGTGCTAAGGATGTACATATTGGACGGGCCCAGCCGGTCATATACCCAGCCGCCGAGCAGTCCGCTGATAATGCCGGCAATGCCCATCCAGCAGAGGCCGTAGATCGCTTGACCGGTGGAACGCACGGCAGAGGGCACGAGGAAGTTGCAGATCTGGGTTCCGGTGTAGTAGGTAATGCCGAAGGTGAAGCCGTGAAGCAGCTGAATGGCTAACACTTGGTACGGCGTATCTGCGAAGCCCATGAGCAGCCATCGGAGCGCATACAGCCCGCACACGATCGTCATGACGCCGAACATCGTGCGCTCGGTGAGCTTCAAGTAGCGGTCGAGCAGCATGAACAGCGGAACCTCCAGCGATGCCGCGATGAACCACGACCAGCCGACCATCACCTCGCTTCCGCCCATCTGCGCGATATAGACGGAGATGAAGTTGGAGTTCATGCGATTCGGAACGTTGATTACGATCGACAGCACCAAGAAGGAGAGGAACAGGCCGTTCATGAATACCTTGGACATCTCGCCCTTAGGAAAAGCATTCTTGCGCGAACGCTTCGGCTGGTTCGGAATGCCGAAGCTGAGCGCAAGCGTCACGATGACGCTGACGCCGTAGAAATAACCGAGGTTCGAAATGCCTGCGCGCTCAATGAACGGACTCGCGCCGAGCACCATCGCCGCGAACCCGATGGACCCCCATAGCCGGAACGTGCCGAAGTGGTAGGGCGTATTCTCGATCGCGTACAGGGTCAGGCTGTTGGAGATCGGATTAAGCGCGGTCTGGAAGAAGTAGAACAGCAGCATGAGCGAGAATACGATGGCGAATTGGCTGGATTGAAAATAAAGCTGGCTCGTCACGATGTTGCCGATCAGCATGACGATGATGACGCGCCGGGGGTTCTGAAGCTTGTCGCTCCAATAGCCCCAGAACGGGTTCGCGATGAGCGAGACCATCGGGCCGACGGACATGAGAATGCCGATCTGCATGCTCTCGAAGCCGACATGCTGGAAGTAGAGCGGCAGGAACGGATTAAGCAGCGACCACGAGCCGAACATGAACAGATTGAAGAACTTCAGCTGCGTGTAGGGATTCAGCTTGGAGCTGGCATTCATCGGGTCACATCCCTCGGACTGGATTCATGGATTCCATTATAGATCATAATCATGAAATGTAAAAAGGTGATCGAGGGGGAGGTGCGGCATGCGGCGTCGGCGGAAGGTCCTGTCGGCTGCACTTGTCATCGCTATCGTCGGAATCGGCTTCGCGATCGCGTATGCCGGGATGAGAACGGATGTCGTGGAACGGGCGGACCCCGATCGATTCAAGCGCGAGCTGGCTGCCGCCTCGGTCGGCAAGTCGTATCTCGAATTGGCTGAAGTCGCAGACTTTCGGTGGGATCGCGTGCATTTATTCGGCCCGTACACGACCTGGGAAGAGATGGAACAAGCAGTGGGCACGAGTTGGAGCACGGGATCGCTATTCGGCGATCTGCTGCGCGGCACCAGCATCGGGCGGTACCCGCTCGACGATGACAGCCTGCAGAAGCTGGTCTTCCTGCAAGGGGACAAGGTCGTACTGGACGTGACCTTGCAGCGGGGGGAGCTGGATTTCACGTCTGTGCTCGGGAAGCATGAGCGGGAGAACGCCGCGTTCCGCATCGATCGGACGAAGGAATTCCCGACGGCTGTCGTTGAACCGGTTCAAGAATGAGGAAGAGGGATGTTCGCAGGCGCTGGTGCGCCTGGAACATCCCTCTCTTCGTCATGCTGGGTGCCGCTCTGCTGCGTTCAACCGCCGGATACGGCTTGCAGCACGGTTAGCTTGTCGCCGTCTGCCAGCGGCTGATCCAGCCGATCCAGCCACGCGATATTGTCGTCATTGCAGTAGAGCAGCACATGCTCGCGCAGTTGGCCGGTCTCCGTATACAGATGGATACGCAGCAGCGGATACGTATCCAGCAGTACCTCGATCGCATGCGCAAGCGTAGAGGCTTCCAGCTTGAAGCGGCTGCGTCCGTCCGTGCAGTCGCTGATCAGGAACGGAACGGTGCAATCGATCTGTGCCATGGCGTTAGTCCTTTACGATCCAAGGCTTGACGGTCAAGATTCGGGACAATTGGCCGGGTAGACGCTGCCATGTGACCCCACGGTCAAGCGAGCAGAATACTTCGCCGCTCGAGGTGCCGACATAGAGGCCGTAGGGATCATAGCTGTCGATCGCCATCGCATCGCGCAGCACGCTCACATGCCGCTGTTCATCCGGCACGACATCGCCGATCGGCCTCCACTCCGAATCCCCCGGCCGACGGGACCAGACGAGCAGCTTCCCCTCATGCATCGAACGCTTCTCGCTGCTCTCGAGCGGGATGAGGAACAGGTCGCCGTTCGGCGCAGCCGCGATCGGAAAGCCGAACGGCCGGTCATCGCCGTGCATGCCGAGGCCTTCTTCGATCGCTTGCCAGGAATCGCCGCCGTCACGGGACATGAATACGCCGCTGTGTTCCTGCATGTATAGCGAATTCGGATCATTCGCGTCTTGGACCATCTTGTGGATGCAATAGCCGATGGAATCGTCCGGCTGCCCCGTCGCGGCACGATTAAGGCCGTTATTGCATACCTTCCAGGATTCGCCGCCGTCTTCGCTTCGGAAGACGCCGACAGCGGACATCGCGACCCAGATGCGCTGCGGATTGCCGGGGTCGACAATAATGGTGTGAAGACCCATGCCGCCGGCCCCCCCGAACCATTCCGGCCTTGTCGGATGCTTCGTTAAGGCGTCCAGCTCGCGCCATGTCTCGCCGCGGTCATGCGTGACGAACAATCCGGCTTCCTCCGCGCCTGCATAGAAGGTATCGGGCTGCGATGGGGCGCCGGGCACGAGCTGCCAAATCCGGTTGAGATTGAAGCCGGTTTCCGGCGCGTATCGCGGTCCGCGCGCAATCTGCCGCCACGTCTCGCCGTAATCGTCGCTGATGCGAATCGTCGGGCCGTAAGCGGCATGCGATGTGCCGGCGAACATCCGGTGCGTGCTTCCCCGGCTGTCGCCGAGCACGCTGTATGCCTCCCAACCGTTCAAGTAAGGACCTTTCATATTCCATTGCTTGCGCTCCTCGTCCGAGACGTAGACGAAGACGCCTTTGTTCGTGCCGACGAGCAGGTGGATTCGTGAGCTCACGCCAGACCTCCGTTCAAAATGTCAATCGATTGTGATCATGCATCCACCTAATTTCTACATGGGGGAGGAAAATCCTGCTAAATCGCAAGATTATAATTAAGCGTTTACATGGGAGGGGTTGTCTTATAAGATGAATGAAGTGGATAAAATACCCAAATGGAGGCTTGTATGCGGACGATAACGAGTGGGAACGGCGAATCGGCTAATGCGCCGGAAGGAAAGGCCTCGGTCACGGCTCGATTGGACGCGTCCAGTCTGGAGCGGTACTATGCAAGGCTCTTGAAGAAGAAGTCCATTCAAGGCGCCGCGTATCTGGCGTCAGTAGAGGGCGATATCGCCTTGCATCGGGCGATCGGCAAGCGGACGCCGAAGAAGGACAGCGCACCGATGCTCGCGGGCTCGCTCTTCCCGACGATGGATCTTGCGGTCGCGTTCACGGCTGCGGCGATCATGCAGTTGATCGAACAGGGCAAGCTGGAACTGCATCAGTCGGCCGCAGACATCATTCCGGCTATGGATAACCCCTATCACAGGAGCATCACGATCCATCATCTACTCTCGCATCGATCCGGATTGCCCGGCAACCAGAACGTGTACGGCGAAGCCTATAATCTCCCGCACTTCGAATGGCACGCCACGCTTAGGGGGGATTGGCTCAGTACGGTCTTGTCCGGACCGCTCTTCTGCAAGCCGGGAGAAACGGCGGCATTCAGTTATGCAGGCTATGCGGTATTGGGGGAGATTATCGAACGAATCACCGGCATGAGGGTCGAGAAGGTTATCCATGCCAACCTGCTATCCCCGCTCGGCATGCAGGACACGTTCTTCGATGTCCCGGCTGAACGAGCGGGTGAGGTTGCGTATGCGTTCGACTGGCAGGAATGGGCGATCTTCACGCACGCGGATCTGCGCATGCCGAGGTCGTTCAGCGGTCTCTATTCTTCCTTGAAGGACTTGCATCGGTTTGCGCAGATGCTGCTCAATGACGGGGAGCTGGACGGCGTTCGCGTATTGAGCGCCGAATCCGTGAAGTTATTGACGACGAACCAGATGCCGGATGGCTGCAAGGAGATGTTATACGGCACGGTAGGAAAGCCGCGCAGGGGGTTCGGATGGCGATTGGACAGCGATCCGAACCAAGCGATGCCGGAATCGACGTATTCGATGGGGAATTCGCAATGCGGCTTGTTCGTCGATCCCGAGAATCGGGTCGTGTTCGCGTTCTTCGCGCCTAACGGCAGCTGGGATTATGATGCGGTGAATACGATTCCCGCCACGTTATTATGGTATGGCTTGGACCGGGTACGGCTATCGCCTGCACGAGACGCGAACGCGAAGAGCGGACCGCCGCTAGCCGATGCAAGCGAGCGATTGCAGGCCTGTTTGTCGGCATTCATCGAAGACGGTAAGCTGCACGGCGTTTCCTGCGCGATTGCGCAGGAAGGCGGAACCGTCATGCAATTCGCCGCAGGCAGTCGGCGATACAATGACCCGAGCGTGCCATTGCGCACGGACGATATCCATATGGTATCTTCGCTCACGAAGCTATTCACGTTGATCGCGGTCATGAAGCTGGCCGGCGAAGGCTCGCTTCATCTGCACCATGCGGTCAGCAAGCATCTGCCGGAATTCGATACGAACCAGCATCGCGGCATCGCGATCGATCAGTTGTTGAATCATACTTCGGGCATATGGCCGGAGCCGGGGATGGACGGCGAGACTCACCCGTACGGGTGGTGGGAGCATCGGTTCATGTTCGAACACGGAGGCGACAAGAAGTCCCCTTGGATTCAAGCGCTGCTCGCAGGGCCGCTCCGCTCGAATCCTGGGGAACGCGCGCTCTATTCGACAGCAGGTTATCTTGTCCTAGGCGAGCTTGTGGCTCGCGCGTCCGGCCTGCCGTTCGAACAATATGTGCAGGCGAACATTCTCGACCCGCTGGACATGAAGGATACCTTCTTCCGTGTGCCGGAATCGCGCTTGGAGGATGTCGCAGTAGCCGATGAATGGCAAGAGAATCTGTTGTATCTCCCGCCGGTCGCGTCAGCGGGGGAGCCGCCCCGTTCGGGAGCCGGCCTGTATACGACGATGCAAGACTTGCTCAAGCTCGGTCGCATGCTGCTGAACGGAGGGACAGCTTCGAATGGCCAGAAGATCCTGAAGCCTCGAGTCGTCGAGCTGCTAGCCGATCAGGATTTCTTAGGCTTGCCGGGCGTACACGTGTCGAGTTCGCCACGCGCGCGGTTTCCGTTCAGCGATGCGCGCTATCCTGAGAAGCAGATGGCATTCCCGATGCCGTTCTATCATGACTTCGCGGTTACCGCGGCATTGCTGCTGGATGAAGCTTCGGGTACGGCGGCAGTCGTCATGGCCCATGCTTCCGAGAAGGAGTCGCCGGCGTTGCTTCGCGAAGCGCACGGCATCCTGACCGGCGCTAACGGATCGTAAGCAAGCGTCGAATCGTTCAGTCGCAATTCGAGCCTGGAGTGCCGCTTGTGCGGCATTCCGGGCTTCTTTCGCGATATAGACATAGAATTGTCGCGTTAACGGGGTTCCGATTCGTGAAGTTAAGGGTTACAATGCATACTAGATGCGTAGAATACGCGTAAGATTCGAACAGAATGGAGAGAGAGACATGGGGGTTCCCGCAGGTGTCTGGATCGCGGCCGTCATCATCGTCGCGCTGCTCGCTTGGATGACCTTCTGGGTGACGAATAAGGCATACTCCCGTAAATGGGAGGATCAGCCGGATCTGGATCAGCACCAATCGCGCAAAGAGTAAAACTAACAAAAAAAACAAGACCATGTTATGCTTCGTCATCAATTTGGTCTTGTTTGTCATGGGGTTTTCGCGTTATGATGGTGGTGAAGCGCTTTCAAATTGGGGGGGTTGTTGTGAGGGATAGGAAGGAGGACAGTGATTTGTTAGGTAAAGACCTAACAATATTGGGTGATTGCCTGCAGTCATACCTAACGGCATATCGGGGGGATACGGAATGAATATGCAGCGCAAATGGCTAATTGCCGTCCTGGTCATAGCGGCAACGGCGATTATCATCGTGTCGGCTGTTCAGATGAAAGCAGATCAGGGATCGATGAACCAGCAGGCGAATACGCAAACGGAGAATCAGGCGGAGCCATCCGCAGATGGAGATGACGACGTGCCCGATCAAGCAGAGGCGCGCGAATTCGACTTCGTCGATCCCGAAGCGACCGGCAACACCAAGTCGCTGTACGCCTACTTGTCCGACCAGAGAGGCAAGCAAATCTTGTTCGGCCATCAGCATGCTACAACGGAGAGCATCTCGTCTTCGACGGATCCGATTCAATCGGAGGTCAAAATCTCGACAGGCGATTATCCGGCCATATTCGGCTGGGATACGCTCTCTCTCGAAGGCAAGGAGAAGCCCGGCGTATTCGGCAATACGCTACTTAGCCGCGAGCGCATCATCGAGAAAATGCAGGAGGCGCATGCGCTCGGCGGCATCGTGGCGCTGAGCACGCATCCGCCGAATTTCGTTACGGGCGGGAGCTTCAACGACACGACGGGCAACGTGGTCGCGGAGATTCTGCCGGGCGGCAGCAAGCATGCGGAATTCGACCGCTACCTCGATCTGATCGCCGATGTCGCGAACAATGTGAAGGATCAGGATGGCGAGTTGATCCCGCTGTTATTCCGGCCGTTCCATGAACAGAACGGAAGCTGGTTCTGGTGGGGCGCCCGCACGACTAAGACGGCGGACTATATCGCGCTCTATCGCTATACGGTTGAGTACTTGCGCGATGCGAAGGACGTACATAACCTCTTGTATGTCTTCTCGCCGAACGGGCCGTTCCGTGGCGATGAGGCCAATTACATGACGACTTATCCGGGCGATGCCTACGTGGATATTCTCGGCATGGACCAATACGACAACCTGGAGAACCCCGGATCGAACGCTTTCCTCGACCAGCTAGCGGCAGATCTTGCCATGATCAATCGTCTGGCGGATGCGCGAGGAAAAATTGCGGCACTATCGGAATACGGCTACAGCCCGCAAGGCATGAAGACGACGGGCAACGGCGATCTGGCCTGGTTCACGAAGGTGCTGGAGGCGATCAAGTCCGACCCGGATGCGAAACGTACAGCTTACATGCAGACATGGGCGAACTTTGCGCTGGACGGCAACCTGTTCGTTCCGTACAAGAATGCGCCGGGCGATCACGAGCTGCTGCCGGACTTCATCCGGTTCTATGAGGATGACTATACGGGATTCGCGCAAGAGGTAAACGGCGTATATGGCCGCGAAATCGCGGCGCTGCAGGAGGAACCGTTCCTCCACATTGCGGTTCCCACGAATGATGCCGTGCTGAAGGAAGCGCCGGTGCACGTGCGCGCAAGGCTGCTGCATAGCGATGCCGAAGCTGTCATGCTGAAAGTGCAAGGAAGCGACACGGTCACAGCGATGACGCGGGATGCCGACGGCTACTATACGGCGGAGTGGGTTCCGGATGCGCAGCTTGACGTAGGGACGTTCGAGTTGCAGGTTGAAGCGAAGCAGGGCGATGGCAAGACGCTGGAGCATGCCGTACTTGTCCAATACAAGCCTGGCAGCGGAGCGAGCGCAAGCGAGACGCTCTACGACTATGAGAGCGGGACAGAGGAATGGAGCATTAACAACGATAATGGCGGCGCTTGGAATACGGCGAAGGCCGCAGGCGTCGAACGGACGGGAGCAGCGGCCGCGAAGGGGAAGTCCTCGCTCAAGGCAGACTTCACGCTAGGCGGAGGCAGCTTCGAACTGACGCGCGTCGGCCGGCTGGACTTGTCGGAGGCGACGGCGCTGTCCGCGAAGGTCCATGTCGCACTAGCAGATAATGCGTCCGCAGGCAGCGGCATTCGCGTAAAGCTGTTCCTGAAGACCGGAGACAGCTGGGCTTGGATGGATTCCGGGGAGACGGTGCTATCAGGCGAAGGATTCACGACGATCCCGTTCGAGATCCGGAATGCCACGGGCAAAGATTTCGTGCAAGCGATCGGGCTGCAGGTATTATCGCCGGACGACGCATCGGGCACGGCCACGATCTATCTGGATGACGTAACGATGATCATCGAATAAAGAATGATCGCTCTCGATTAGGCGGGCAATGCCATATTGAGGGCGATCTTATTGCAGTATCGGGGTCCAGAGCGAGCGATAAACATGCTATAATGGACGACGATCGTTATCTGACGGGGGATGGTCTTAATGGAAGAAGAACGAGCGCCGATGCAGGGCAAAGAAGTCCATCCATCGCGAATCGGCGAAATCGATGCGCTGCGCGGATTGGCTGTGCTGGGCATCTGCATCGTTAACATCCCTGAAATGATAGGGAACGGGATCTCGTATCAATCGAGCTACTCGGGAATGGATGCATTCGTCCGGCTGCTGTATGACATGTTCGTCCAGACGAAGTTCTACACGTTGTTCGCCTTCTTATTCGGGGTTAGCTTCTATTTGTTCATGAAGCGATCGGAGGAGAAACAGCTTCGTCCTTATCGACTGATGTCGCGCCGGCTGTTGCTGCTGCTGGCTGTGGGGATCGGCCATGCCGTGCTGTTATGGTTCGGCGATGTACTGCATGTGTACGCGTTAATCGGATTTATGCTGCTGTTATTCTATAAGCGGAAGGCGAGCACGATATTGGCGTGGAGTCTCAGCCTGCTCGGGTTGTCCGTGCTCGTGCATGCAGGTCTGACGGCGCTTGCTGCGGCATTCGCTGCAGAAGCGCTTGACGAAGTGCTGTTCATGGAGGTGCCAAGTCTCGCGGAACGCGTGGAATTTATGTTGACAGACGGGATAGCCAATTTCTTCCTCATGCTGCCCGAGATCATGGGATTATTCTTGCTGGGCTTATATGCGGGCAAGAAAGGCTGGCTCGAGAAGGACGGCATGCCGCGCAAGAAGCTGCTGGGGGCGCTCCGGATCGCATTGCCCGCTGCGGTGCTGTTCTGGGTGCCAATGGTGATCGAGTACTTGTCTAGCACTAGCTATAATACGAATCTTGTCTACCCTTACATGTACTTATCCGGGAAGGCGATGGCGGTCGTATACCTCAGTCTGCTGTTATTGTTATACCGCGCATTCGGCGAACGGTTATTCGCGGGTCTTAGCGCGGTCGGACGGATGGCCTTCACCAATTATCTCGCGCAGACGATCATTACCGTAATTCTCTTCCAAGTGTTAATGGATGCATCCGATTGGCCGATGTGGGCAGCATTCGCGTATGCGGGCTTGCTGTTCGCGGTCCAGCTCGCGTGGAGCCGGTATTGGCTGAGTCGCTTTCAAATGGGGCCGCTGGAATGGTTGTGGCGCGCAGGCACCTATGGCACACAATTCCGGCATATCAATTCGGGAAGACGGGCAAGAACAGCAACAGATGCTCACCAAATCTCATCCGGCAGTTGATTTACGCCGGGAACCAACGAAGCGCGAGTCCTGATGGGGATTCGCGCTTTTTGTGTGTATATTGGCAGCCTAAGGCAGGAGAAGCTAGCGGTAGGCACATAGAGAAGGGATGGAGCAACTGCATGAAAGCCGTTACGTATCAAGGCATTCGCAATGTGAAGGTCAAGGAAGTGCAGGATCCGAAGCTGGAAGAGCCGGATGATATGATCGTGAAGCTGACGACAACCGCCATTTGCGGTTCCGACCTTCATCTCGTACACGGATTGATACCGAACATGCCCACGGACTACATTATCGGGCATGAACCGATGGGAATCGTGGAAGAGGTCGGTCATGGCGTCACGAAGCTGAAAAAGGGCGATCGCGTCGTCATCCCGTTCAATGTGAGCTGCGGCGAATGCCGCTATTGCAGGGAGCAGCTCGAGAGTCAGTGCGACCGTTCGAATCCGCACGGCGATGCGGGAGGTTTCTTTGGCTATTCCGAGACTTTCGGCGGCTACGCCGGCGGGCAGGCGGAATATTTGCGCGTGCCTTATGCCAATTTCTCGTCGTTCAAGCTGCCTGATCGGTGCGAGACCGAGGACGAGAAGCTCTGCTTGATCGCAGACGTCATGCCGACGGCCTATTGGAGCGTCGAGAATGCGGGCGTCAAGGCAGGCGATACGGTGATCGTGCTGGGATGCGGACCGGTCGGGCTCATGACGCAGAAATTTTGCTGGCTGAAGGGGGCTCAACGCGTAATCGCGGTCGATTATATCGGATACCGGCTCGAGCATGCGAAGCGGACGAATCACGTCGAGATCGTGAATTTCGAGGACGAGCCGAACATCGGCAATCATCTGAAAGAGATAACGGGCGGCGGGGCGGATGTCGTCATCGACTGCGTAGGCTTAGACGGGAAGAAGACGGTACTCGAGACGATCGCGACGACACTGATGCTTCACGGCGGAGCAATGGGCGCGATCGAAATCGCGGCCCAGGCGGTGCGCAAGGGCGGCATGGTACAGTTGACCGGCGTTTACGGCCTGCGTTACAACGCTTTTCCGCTCGGCGACTTCTTCTCCCGTAACATCAACCTGCGGATGGGGCAGGCGCCGGTCGTCCATCTGATGCCGAAGATGTATGAGCTTGTCGAATCCGGCCGCGTCGATCCCGGCGATATCATTACGCATGTGCTTCCGCTTGGCGAAGCGAAGCACGGGTACGAAATTTTCGATGCGAAGAAGGATAACTGCATCAAGGTCGTGCTGAAGCCGTAACGTAACGATCCGTAGCTGTATAAGCAGCCGTGAAACGACGCAACCTATTTCAGGCAAAATAACGAGGCGTTGCCGGCCGATGCGATCCCATGAAGGAGTGGAAATGGTGGCGAATGTAAAGTTAGCAGTCGTGTATTACAGCATGACAGGGACGAACTATAAGATGGCGTTGATGGCGGAGGAAGCTGGCAAGGCGAACGGCGCCGACGTGAAGGTCATGAAGGTGCAGGAGCTCGCGCCGGAGTCTGCCATTGCGGGCAACCCGGCATGGCAAGCCCATGTAGAAGAGGCGAAGCATGTGCCGGTCGTGACGCTTGACGACTTGGAGCAGTCGGATGCCGTACTGTTCAGCATGCCGACCCGATTCGGCAATCTGCCTTCGCAGATGAAGCAGTTCCTCGACACGACAGGCGGATTATGGTTCCAGGGCAAGCTCGTCAACAAGGTCGTGAGCGGCATGACCTCGGCACAGAACGACCACGGCGGTCAAGAAATGACGATTCTCTCCCTGTACACCACCATGTATCACTGGGGAGCGATCATCGCGGCGCCCGGCTACACCGATCCGGTCTTGTTCACGACAGGCGGCAACCCGTACGGTACCAGCGTGTCTGTCGACCAGAACGGCAACATGACCGTCGACATCAAGCCGGCGGTTACGCATCAAGTGAAGCGCATGATTCAGATCGCCCAAATGGTGAAGAACGGTTAATTATAATTAATGAAGTTAAATATGCATGACATGAACAACCGCCTCCTAATAGCTGGAGGCGGTTAATCGTCATGGTCGAAAGTACGAGTCATGGCGTATCCATCCGTTCATCGGGCAGGGAAGACCGACGTGTCGTGAAACCATCCGCTTATTGGAATCGTTCGGCCCGAGGTCGGGCACAACTATAACTGTCGTGATAAGAAAAAGCATTGTTATTGATAGAAAAAATTTGTCAGGGAAGCAGTTTACATTCCATGTAACATCTTTATACTAGACTAAGTAATAATTCTTGTTGTAATTGGAGGAATTAATCGATGACTCAACGCATCAAGGTCGGCATCGTCGGATACGGAAACCTCGGTCGCGGCGTGCTGAGCGCCTTAGCTCAGAATCCGGATATGGAATTGGCAGCGATCTTCACGCGCCGCGAGCCTGCACAAATGAGCGGCGAAGCGAATGCTCGCTTCGAGCATATTTCCGCCGCCGAGCAGTACAAAGGCAAGATCGATGTCATGATTCTGTGCGGCGGATCCGCGACCGATCTGCCTGAACAGACGCCTGTCATGGCTTCCATGTTCAATACAGTCGACAGCTTCGACACGCACGCCAAGATTCCTGAATTTTTCAATGCGGTTAACGCGGCAGCGAAGCAAGCAGGAACGCTCAGCGTCATTTCGACCGGATGGGATCCGGGCCTGTTCTCGCTCAACCGGCTGCTGGCGGAAGCGATACTGCCGGAAGGCAAAGACTACACGTTCTGGGGCAAGGGCGTCAGCCAAGGCCACTCGGACGCCATTCGCCGCGTAGCAGGCGTGAAGGCCGGCGTGCAGTATACCGTGCCTGTTCAACAAGTGATCGAGCGTATCCGCGCAGGGGAGACCCCTGAGCTTGCGACGCGCGAGAAGCACCTTCGTCAATGCTTCGTCGTAGCGGAGGACGGCGCCGATCAAGAGGTCATTCGCGAGACGATCGTATCGATGCCGAACTATTTTGCCGACTACGATACGACGGTCACGTTCATCAGCGAGGAAGAGCTGAAGCGCGATCACCAAGGCATGCCGCACGGCGGTTTCGTCATCCGCAGCGGGGTGACGGGCCAAGGCACCAAGCAGATCGTCGAATTCGGCTTGAACTTGGGCAGCAACCCGGAATTTACGGCGAGCGTGCTGGTCGCTTACGCGCGTGCCGCGGTCAGAATGAAGAATGAAGGCATGACGGGCGCGAAGACCGTCTTCGATATCCCGTTCGGATTGCTATCGCCTAAATCCGCCGAGGAGCTCCGCAAGGAACTGCTGTAATATCGGTCGTTTTCGGGAAGGCCTTGTCTAATTGGACAGGGCCTTTTGCTTTTTCATGATAAGTGGTCATAGAGCAATTTAATCGTAGTGAAAAAAAGGATTTATTTGCGCAAACTTCGACAGTTGCATTATGCTTACAACATGCCAAATACGAATAGTGCAAACTATCGTACAGATCGTGCAAAGAAATAAATGAAGGAGCGATTATTCTAATGTCTGTTATGATCTCTGAAGCGAACCAAACGGCTGCCAAGCAGTACGTCCAAAAGGTGTACGAATCGGTTATCGCCCGTAACCCGCATGAAAGCGAGTTCCACCAAGCCGTCAAGGAAATCCTGGATTCCCTGACGCCTGTATTCGCGAAACAGCCGCACTATATCGATCATGCAATCCTCGAGAGAATCACGGAACCGGAACGCGTCATCTACTTCCGCGTGCCATGGGTAGACGACAAAGGCAAGGTGCAAGTGAACCGCGGATTCCGCGTCCAATTCAACAGCGCGCTCGGTCCGTACAAGGGCGGCCTGCGCTTCCACCCATCCGTCAATGCCAGCATCATCAAGTTCCTCGGCTTCGAGCAGATCTTCAAGAACGCCTTGACCGGCCAACCGATCGGCGGCGGCAAAGGCGGCTCCGACTTCGATCCGAAGGGCAAGTCGGACAACGAGATCATGCGCTTCACGCAAAGCTTCATGACGGAGCTGTACAAGTACATCGGACCTGACGCTGACGTGCCGGCTGGCGACATCGGCGTAGGCGGACGCGAAATCGGCTATATGTTCGGTCAGTACAAGCGCATCCGCGGCGGCAACGAAGCCGGCGTTCTGACGGGCAAAGGCATCGGCTACGGCGGCAGCTTGACGCGTACCGAAGCAACCGGCTACGGCTGCGTGTACTTCGTGGGCGAGATGCTGCAGTCCAAGGGGCTGAGCTTCGAAGGCAAGACGGCTGTCGTATCGGGCTCCGGCAACGTATCGATCTACGCGATCCAGAAGCTGCAAGAGCTCGGCGCGAAGGTCGTCGCATGCAGCGATTCCAACGGTTACGTATTCGACCCGAACGGCATCGACCTTGCAACGGTTAAGCGTCTGAAGGAAGTCGAGCGCAAACGGATCAGCGAGTACGTGAAAGAGCATCCTGGCGCGACGTATACGGAAGGCTGCGAAGGCATCTGGTCGATCAAGTGCGAAATCGCGCTGCCATGCGCAACGCAGAACGAAATCAACGAAGCATCCGCGAAGCTGCTTGTATCGAACGGCGTCATTGCGGTAGGCGAAGGCGCGAACATGCCTTCGACGTTGGACGCAATCGACGTATTCCTGAATGCGGGCGTCCTGTTCGGACCGGCTAAGGCAGCGAATGCAGGCGGCGTGGCCGTATCCGCACTCGAAATGTCCCAGAACAGCATGCGTCTGTCCTGGACGTTCGAAGAAGTCGACGCGAAACTCCACCAGATTATGAAGAACATCTTCGCAAGCAGCGTGAAGGCAGCCGAAGAGCACGGCTATGCAGGCAACCTCGTCGTAGGCGCCAACATCGCCGGCTTCAAGAAGGTAGCCGACGCCATGATCGCGCAAGGCGTCGTATAAGAGATCGTCATCATAAGTCCGCTTGTCAGGACCGCAATACATCGTCATCATAAGTCCGCTTATCAGGACCGAATTTCTTCGTCATCATAAGTCCGCTTGTCAGGACCGAGAAGGTTGGACGATGGTAGAAAATGAGGAGCGGAGCGTAGACAGATCTACGTGAGCACCGGAATTTTCGCCAGCGTTCAAGATTCGAAGCCGAATAATCATCCTGAATTTCTTCGTCATCACAAGCGGAATCCTAGGGTATAATAGATGCAATGTCTGTCCATGGAGGGAGATTGCATCTATGAACCAGGAGCGGGAGCCGCGGATCGTGCCGTTCGGTTACGAAGAGCCGCAGGCGAGCACAAAAGGGACTTTAATCTATTACGATACGTTCGAGGGCATTACGGAAGGTGAGCTTGAGCTCGCGGCATCGTGCGCCGAGCAGCTCGCATTCGAGAAGCTGGTGCTCTACCCCCTGCATGAGCAGACCGTGAAGCGGATGATGAAGGACCCGGCGAGTCCTTATCATAAGCGGGAAGACCGGCTGCATGCTTGGAGACGCGGGAAGCAACGCTCGAACATCGCAATCGAAGGCTGGGAAGGGAAGCGTAAGAAGTATACGCCGACCGACTCGGCTCTTCGTCATGTTACGGAGAAGTATGCGGCCCCGCATTTCGT
>JAEZCJ010000162.1 GCA_023433615.1 Bacillota bacterium
GGAAGCGCAGCAATGCGTGCAGCTGACGAATACTAATCGGTCGAGGGCTTATCCTAATGCACCCCAAAAAGTGACGATATGCTTCGTAGCGTATTCCGATTACTTTTCGGGGACCCCGATGAGGGATAATTCAGCTTGTTTCATTCATTCGCATCCAGTTTTCAGGGCGCAAGCGAAGCATGTACGACGGTCAAGTGCCGTCATCATGCAACCATTGCACAGGCATTTGGCGATGCCTTCACCTGAACGAATGAATGCCCGATTGTTCATTCGGACAAGCTACACCAATCGGGATACATGGCGGCATAGCTTAGCTGGCTATAGCGTTCGGTTCATACCCGAAAGGTCGGGGGTTCGAGTCCCTCTGCCGCTACCATATGGAGGCTTAGCTCAGCTGGGAGAGCATCTGCCTTACAAGCAGAGGGTCGGCGGTTCGATCCCGTCAGCCTCCACCATTCACCTTACCCCTTCCCAATGGGGTACATATTATTGCGGAGCCGTGGTGTAGAGGCCTAACATGCCTGCCTGTCACGCAGGAGACCGCGGGTTCGAATCCCGTCGGCTCCGCCATTTTTTGTTTTTAAGGCTCGGTAGCTCAGTTGGTAGAGCAGAGGACTGAAAATCCTCGTGTCGGCGGTTCGATTCCGTCCCGAGCCACCATGCATGTCTTGGAGGGCTAGTGAAGTGGCTAAACACGGCAGACTGTAAATCTGCTCTCTCTGAGTTCGGTGGTTCGAATCCATCGCCCTCCACCACTTCTCCAAGAGCCATTAGCTCAGTTGGTAGAGCACCTGACTTTTAATCAGGGTGTCGAAGGTTCGAGTCCTTCATGGCTCACCATTTGCGTTTACACAAACAGCCTTGCGGCTTACCGCAGGGCTTTTTTGTTGCTTCTAGAGGCATAGTCGCGGCAGCTGAGGGCAATGCTAGAAGAAAAACTCGGGGCTGGTGATACCGATGCTACCCATACTTGCTGCCGCAAGCAGCTTCTTGATCGTCTTTGCCGCTGTGCCGCTCGTGAAACGTTTTGCCGAGAAGTTCGGTTATGTCGACAAGCCCAATCCGCGCAAGATCCATGCCAAGCCGGTACCGCTGCTCGGCGGAGCTGCCATCTATGCCGGCACGACGATCGCGATGCTGCTATTCGGTCAAGATACGGAGCTCGGAACGGCCGTGGGCATCGGGGGACTATTGATCGTCATTATCGGATTGCTTGACGATACGGCGAAGTCGAAGGGATACGATTTTCCGGTATGGCCGAGGGTGATCGTTTATCTCTCAGCCGCGTTCGTACCCGTGCTGCTCGATATACGCATTCTTGGCGTAACCAGTCCGGGTCCCGGCGATATGATCATTTTTCCGGATTGGCTCAGCGTCGTGACGACTGTCGTATGGATATTCGCCTTAACGAATATGATTAACTTCATCGACGGCGTTGACGGGCTGGCAGCGGGCGTCGCCATGATCTCTTCTCTGACATTGTTCGTAACGGCAATATGGCGCGGCCAAGCGGATACTGCGGTACTCTCCCTCATCTTGTTCGGCGCGTGCGCGGCATTCCTTACGTATAACTTCTATCCCGCGAGAATATTCATGGGCGATGCAGGCGCAGCATTCCTTGGTTATGCATTGTCGATATTGGCCGTACACGGCGCGTTCAAGAGCGCGACGCTCATTACGACATTCATTCCGCTGTTGGCGCTCGGCGTGCCGATTCTGGATACAACGATCGTGATGGCTCGCAGGCTGTTAGAAGGAAAGGGGCTGCATAAAGCCGACAAGCTGCACACGCACCATGTGTTGATGCGCTGGGGATTGACGCAAATTCAGACCGTATCCTTCTTATATTTGTTAGCCGTCGTCTTCTCGCTATTGTCGATCGTGCTGCTGCTAGCCTGGGGTTAAGCGCCCTGGGCCATTATGCGTTGCGAAGCCCTCCTGCAAGTATGCTACAATATGAGAAGCTTGCAGCATTGAGTGGAATGGGAGCGGACGATCATGAGCAGTTCATGGCATGCGCAGCTTGAGCAGCTGCTGGAGATACCGATTCAGTCTAAGATTCTGTCTAAGCCTGCATGGCAGGAAGAGACGGCACATGCGAAAGATCAGGAGCCGACGATGCGTCCGGGGCAGCAAGTCAACCTGCCCGACGGAGAAGTCCGATTCATCGTTCGAGCGGATTTCAGGCAGGTGGAGTATGTCGCGTTCGATCGCGGCACGCTGACAGAGAAGGAAATGCGGTTCGTCAGCTTCATCCTGCAACAGATGCTCCCAGATAACAAGGATGCGGCATATGTGGCAGGCAACGAGCTGGAACGCAGCTTCATGGAGCTCGGAGCATGGATCCAAGAGCAGCTTGACCAGGGCAGGCTGCAGGCAGTCGTGCCAGACAGCTGCAGCCTACGCGGCCGTTTGAATAGCGATATGATTCCGTTCTATATCATCACGGATCAAGTCCCGCATGCATCGGGGATTCAAGAGCTGAAGAAGCTGCTGGACAGCTTCTTCGATGAGGACATTGTCCTGGCGCCGCTGAAGGAGCAGGAATGGCTCGTGCTGACACCGGACTCGCTGCTGCACGAAGATATAAGCGATTATCGCGGCGACGAGCATGAGGAAACGCCGGAGGATGTCTTGTCGAACATCAGCATGGGCTTGCACGATATGCTGGCGAGCGAATGGATCGGTGAGTGCCATATCGCGGTCAGCCATCCGATGGTTCCCTTGACGGCGGCTGTCGAGACGGTAGCTCTGCTGCGCGAAACGGTCATATTGGGACGCAAATTCCACATGTCCGACAATATCCATCTGCCATGGAACATTCATCTGGAACGTCTCCTGAACAGCATTCCCGAGTCGCAGCGCATCCGGTACATGGAGCAGGTCATCAACCGGACGGACCTGCTGTTGGAATCCGAGATCGTGACGACGCTCGAGACGTTCTTCGAGATGAACTGCAATGTCAGCGACACCGCGAAGAAGCTGTTCATTCACCGGAACACGCTGCTCTATCGCCTGGACAAGCTGAAGCAGGACACGGGACTTGATGTCCGATTGTTCCGCGACGCGGTACTGGTCAAAATCATTTTGCTATTGTATAAAGTAACGAAAAGGAAGTAGTATTTTTGTATGGTATGTGTATTAACATACAGGTGGGTCTGAGATAAGATACTTGTAGTTACGAAATTACTCGTTATAGGGGGAAATTAAACATGGCAGGCGTACGCTTAGAGCATATCTTCAAGAAATATCCGGGTTCTGACAACGCATCGGTAAAAGACGTAAACTTGGATATTAAAGATAAGGAGTTTCTGGTACTCGTCGGTCCGTCGGGCTGCGGTAAATCCACGACGCTCCGTATGATTGCCGGCCTCGAGGAAATTTCGGAAGGCAAGCTGTACATCGGCGACCGTCTCGTGAATGACGTCGCTCCGAAAGACCGCGACATCGCGATGGTGTTCCAATCCTACGCCCTGTACCCGCACATGAACGTGTATCAGAACATGGCGTTCGGTCTGAAACTTCGTAAATTCAAAAAAGCGGACATCGACAAGCGCGTGCGCGAAGCCGCTAAAATTCTCGATATCGAGCATCTGCTCGACCGTAAGCCAAAGGCACTCTCCGGTGGTCAACGTCAGCGTGTCGCACTGGGCCGCGCAATCGTGCGTGAGCCGCAAGTCTTCTTGATGGATGAGCCGCTCTCCAACTTGGACGCGAAACTTCGCGGCCAGATGCGTGCCGAGATCTCGAAGCTCGCGAAGCGTCTTGAGACGACTGTTATCTACGTAACGCATGACCAGATCGAGGCAATGACGATGGGCGATCGGATCGTTGTTATGAAAGACGGCATCATCCAGCAGGCTGCTTCGCCTGAAGAGCTCTACAACCACCCGGTTAACATCTTCGTCGCAGGCTTCATCGGTTCCCCTTCGATGAACTTCATCAAAGGCCAACTGGTTGAGCAAGGCGGTTCTGTACACTTCAAGACGACGGGCATCGACGTAGCGCTGACGGAAGGCCGCGCGAAGATCGTTCGCGAGAAGGGCTATGTCGGCAAAGAAGTTATCGTCGGCATTCGTCCGGAAGATCTGCATGACGAGCCTGTATTCCTCGAAGCATCGCCGAACAGCATCGTTACGGCACATGCCGAGGTCGTAGAGAACCTTGGTCACGAGAAGAACATCTACCTGAACGGTCTGGGCACCGAGACGGTTATCGCTCGCGTAGACGGCCGCTCCGACATCAAGGAATCCGCGAACATCAAGCTCGCGATCGATATGAACAAGATCCACATGTTCGATATCCAATCCGAACTGAACGTATTCGAAAGCTAATAGCAGCGGGCCACAGGGTCCGCATGCGCAAGAAAGCCGTCCCCGTCGGGGACGGCTTTCTTGCGCAATCATCTAGAATTGACTTCGACTATCGCGATACCAGCTCAATGTGTTCGCAATGGCTGTGTCAATAGGCGTGGGCAGCATGCGGAATGCCTGTTGGAACTTGCTGCTGTCCATGACAAAGGACTGCTTCCATTGATACATCATTTCAACCATTTCGCGCATGAGAGGGCTCCATACACCCAACAATCGAATCAGCCATGTTTCGGCCAATCGTGTTGCAACGGGTGTCCCCAATTGCGCGGCGATAAGCTGACAGAGTTCAAGCTGCGTAACGGGAGGGTTGCTGGGAACGTGCCAGATCTCCCCGAAGGATTGATCGCGTGTGCCGGCAATTGCCAGCGCCCTGCCAAAATCGGGGACATAGGTGAACGTATGGAGTCGGTGTCGGTCTCCTAAGATCGTTGCTCGCTTGCCGGCCAGTATCGGGCCGAATATAAAAGGTGTGCCTGCATAATCCTCAGGTCCCCAGAAGTCTGATCCACGCACGCGGGCGACCTGAAGCTTTCCCTCGGTATGCGCCAGCTCCAGGGCTTCCGTCATCAGCTGGCGAACCTTCCCTTTACGGGTATGTGCCCGATTAGCCGTTGTCTCTATGAACGGCATGTCAGTAGGCATTCCATACATATATAAGTTCTCCGCAACGATAAGACGGGCTCCGTTAGCCGCAGCTCCGGCAACGATGGACTGCTGCATCGGCACAAAAGATTCAACCCAATCATGGTACGCGGGTTGCGCGCATTGGTAGACCGCTGCAGCTCCCTTCGTTAACCGGATTACTTCCGATACATCCCTAACGTCTCCGGCCATGACTTCTACGCCCTCCGGGAGTTCCCTTAAGTAGCCGGATCGGTTAACCATACGCACTTTCTTATCCATCAGCAGCAGTTCTCTCATCGTCCACTGCCCTAGCGGCCCGGTACCGAGGATAACATGAAGTTCTTCGCGAGTCGTCATGGATGCTTCCTCCTCAATAGAAACGAAGTCCCCATATACGCGATGATGAGAATCCATAATTGATAAGCGTAGGCGTTGATCGTAACGGCGACGGACAATCCGGCCCATTCGAGAGTGCCTGCCATAATGCCGATGCCGCTTCCGATGGATAGTGCGAGTAACCAAACTTTCAGATATCCAGACCGGTACAGCGCAACTGCGATCAGGATCGCCCATACTCCCATCGTTGCAAAACCAAGCGTTTCCCCCAGCGTTACCCCTAGATACCAATGAAGGGTATGAAAGAGGATTTCGATTGCTTCTCGCTGGGCCGCTGTTGTAGGGCTATCGTGCCCGGCATATTGCATTGCTAGATAATCGACGGCGAACAGCCATCTGGAGAATCCCGCCACATGGAAAATCGCGCTGGCTAAGCCGATCCCGGCAGCAGCAACGCTCAAGCTGGGATTGTTCTGGCCCGTAAGGCGTCTGAACAGCAGTACGATAGGGATGATGAGCAGACTTGCCAGGACCATGCCGGCCCAATACATGCGGAGGGTTAGGCCGCCTTCATGATAGTTGTGCAGGATAACTTCTACCGGGGCTCTCAGTATGTCGGGGTAATCATAATGAATGATCAGCCCTGTCCACGAGAGGGCAATAAGAAGCGGCATGAGCAGAAGCAAGGCTCCGAATACACGCATTTCAAAACGACTCATCGATTAACACTCCCTGTATGAATTATTGATATAATCCATCATAAGTAGGAGTTTCCTTGATTCAAATGATGCCAAACGCAAAAAAAGTATTCCATCGCGCAGCGATTAGGGGGAAACCGAAATGGGTCATGGCTTGTCGATCTCGCTCATTCGCCCGATGTTAAGTTACATGGTGAGGAAGGGACAAAATCTTGATGCGTACTGTGAGTACGCATCATTCGACAAGCGCATCATGCAAGACGGGGAAGCGAGAATTCTGGAGGAGGAATTCGACGGCTTGCTGGATGCCGCATCGGCTTGCATGCAGGATGAACAGTTCGGCTTGCACTTCGGACAAAGCATCGAGGTATCCAGCCTCGGCATTCTGGGGTATGTATTGCTGAATTGCGATACGATCGGGGAGGCGCTTGCTGCGTATCGGAGATACAACGTCATTCTTTGCAGCGGGATAGACATGGGATGGGAGACGGTTGGCGGGGAAGCGGTCATCCATTTAAGTGTGAGCAATCCGGACAGACTGGTCTCCAGACATGCGGTAGAAGGCATGGCGAGTTCCATTTATCATATCTTGCTTGCCTTAAGCTGTCGTAATGCGAAGCTAATCCATCTGCAATTCACGCACGGGGCTCCGGAAGACAAGGCGGAATACGCGAACCTCTTCGGCGTGTATCCCGCGTTCGATCGCGAAGCCAACCTCATGTGCCTGGAAGAAGAGATCTTGGAGGCTCCGATCTTGCTCTCGAATCGCGAAATGTTTAACACATTCGAGGCGTACGCGGAAGAAGCGAGGAATCGGCTGCTGCATGGGCGAACGTTTGGGGATCAGGTATACAAATGGATTGCGGCATGCATGCCGGCCGCATTCCCGAGCGTGGTCGATGCTGCTCTCAACTTCAATGTCAGCGTGCGCACGCTGCAAGCCAATCTGAAGTTGGAGAACACGAATTATAGCAGCTTATTCAACAAGGCTCGGATGGCGCTGGCTGTCCATTATTTGAAGAACCCGCGGTTTACGGTAGCCGAAATCGCTTATTTGCTTCAATTTTCGGAACCCAGTGCGTTTCAAGGCGCATTCAAGAGATGGACCGGCCAATCGCCGGGTCAGTATCGAGGGACGGCTCGATAAGTTCGTCCTCGATTCGAGCAACGTTGAGTAAAATCGTGTACGCTTGCATTGCTGTAGAATGAACAGCGTTGCATTGTACCGACAATTTCGATACGATGATAACATTCAGGGTTGTGGAACATGAAGGGGGATAGACCGTGGCGAAATCTGTTAAGGTATCCGATCTCATACGGCAGTTCCAGTTAGAGATCGTCAGCGGAGAAGACGGACTTAAGCGCGGCATTGCGGTGGACGACCTGTATCGTCCCGGACTTGAGATGGCGGGGTACTTCAACTACCACCCGACCGAGCGCGTCCAAATACTGGGTCGCACAGAGCTTGCATTCTTCGAGACGCTAGACAGCGAAGAGCGCCGGGAGCGAATGGAGAGACTGTGCGACGGCGCAACGCCTTGCATCATCGTGACGCGAGGACTGGAGGCGCCGAAGGAATTGATCGACATGGCTGCGGTGAGGCAGATTCCGATTCTGCGGAGCTCATCAGGCACGACCTACCTCATCAGCCGCATCACCAGCTTCCTGGAGCAGAAGCTGGCGCCGACCGCTACGATTCATGGCGTATTGGTCGATGTGTACGGAATCGGCATGCTCATTACCGGCTCCAGCGGCATCGGGAAGAGCGAGACGGCGCTTGAGCTCGTGAAGCGCGGTCACCGTCTTGTAGCGGACGATGCAGTCGAGATCAAGCAGACGGCAGACGGGCAGTTGACAGGCTCGGCGCCGGAGCTCATCCGATACTTGCTCGAAATACGCGGACTGGGCATCATTAACGTCATGACGCTGTTCGGCGCAGGGGCAATCCGAACGCAGAAACGGATCGCAGTCGTCATTAAGCTCGAGAACTGGCAGCAGGAGAAGCAATATGACCGTCTCGGACTCGACGAAGAGACGACGCGCATCATCGACACGGATGTGCCGCTCGTCACCGTGCCTGTCCGTCCCGGACGGAACTTGGCGGTCATCATCGAGGTCGCGGCGATGAACTATCGCCTGAAGCGCATGGGCTATAATGCGGCGCTGCAATTCACGAATAAGCTGACCGAGACAATCTCGGACGATATGGACGACTACGAATAAGAAGGGGCGAAATCATGGCGGGGAGTAATTTGCTAATCGATCCGGTCCTGTTGTCGCTCGGACCGATCAACTTGACGTGGTACGGCACCATCCTAGGCTTAGGCGCGCTGGCAGGCTTGCTGCTGGCGATTCGGGAGGGCAAGCGCTTCGGGCTGCCGGCCGACTTCTTCATGGACCTGCTGCTCTTCGGCGTGCCGTCGGCAATCATTGCCGCGCGGATCTATTACGTCGCTTTCATGTGGGACGAATACAAGGGCGATCCCATCAAGATCTTCGCGATCTGGGAGGGCGGCATCGCGATCTACGGCGCGCTCATAGGCGCGATTATATGCGGTGTCTTCTACATACGTTCCAAAGGGTATTCCTTCTGGCGCGTGGCGGACATATGCGCGCCGTCGCTCATCATCGGACAGATTATCGGACGTTGGGGCAACTTCGTCAATCAGGAAGCCTACGGCGGTCCTGTCGAGGAAAGTTTCTTGCGCAACACGCTGCATATCCCGGACTTCATCGTGAACCAGATGAACGTGGCGGGCACGTTCCATCATCCGACGTTCTTGTATGAATCGCTATGGAATGTCGTCGGCATCATCCTCCTCTTCATCCTTCGCCGCCAATCGTTCATGCGTTCCGGCGAAATATTGATCTCCTACTTCATCTGGTATTCGATCGGCCGCTTCTTCGTCGAAGGACTGCGTACGGACAGCTTGGCATTCCAAGGTCCGGCCTGGCTGGAATCGCTCGTGGACGGCTTGTGGTCGCCGATGACGGCGGTTTTCGAGGCGGGCTATCTGAACCCGGCGTACGGGAACATCCGGATCTCGCAGCTTGTCGCGATTCTATTAGTCGCAGCAGGCATTGCGCTATGGGTGTACCGCCGATACAGCGGAGCGGCGAGCGAGCGATACGTCGATCCAATCATTAACTTCAAGACGGGTCTTCCGGCGGGCGTCGCGGCAGACACGCAAGAAACAGACAACGCGCGGATCTCGGCCATCGATGCGATTCCGCTCGTCACGCCGACCGTCGCGGAGTCCGCTCACAAGGAACCAGCCGATCCGAATCAGAAAGGAAAGACGAATGACACAGACAATCAAGACGATCCTGTTTGATCTCGACGGCACGATCCTGGACACGAATGAGCTCATTATCGAATCGTTCCTTCACGCGTTGAAGGGACACGTGGCACCTGACTTCAGCAGAGACCATATCATTCCGAAGATGGGCACCCCGTTGAATGAGCAACTGCGGGAATTCTCTGGCTTGGAGGACGTGACGCCGCTCGTGGCCGCTTACCGCGAGGTTAACCTCGGCCGGCATGACGAGCTCGTCCGCGAGTTTCCTTATGTCGCAGAGGTACTGGGGAATCTGCGTCAGAGCGGTATCCGTCTCGGCGTCGTCACGACGAAGATCCGGCTAACGACGGAGAAGGGGCTCAAGTATGTCGGCATCTACGATTATATGGATGCCATCGTGACGATCGACGACGTGACGAATCCGAAGCCGCATCCGGAGCCGGTGCTGCGGGCACTGGAGCAGCTTGGCGCCAAGCCGGAAGAGACGCTGATGGTCGGCGACAGCACGGTCGATATCGCTTCCGCGAATGCGGCCGGAACGGTGTCCGTCGGCGTCGCATGGTCGCTCAAAGGGGAAGCGAAGCTGCGGGAGGCCGGCGCGCGGCATATCATCCACGACATGAGGGATCTATACGATCTTGTAGGATTGGGGCGGGAGTCATTTGCGGAACGTTGAGCGATACCCGGTCGATGGACCGAATGCGCTGTGGCAAATGTACCGAACGGTAAGCCGCTTCAAAGCGGTGCGCAATTTTATTTTCATTCAACTGGCACGATACTGTCCTTCGCTGCCGGTGAAGAATGCGATATACCGCCATGTGCTGGGCATGAAGGTCGGGAAAGAAACGGCCTTCGCGCTGATGGTGATGGTGGACGTGTTCTTCCCGGAGCGAATCGAGGTCGGCGACAATACGATCATCGGCTACAACACGACGATTCTCACGCATGAGTATCTGATTAAGGAATATCGGCTCGGCCATGTGCGCATCGGCAGCACGGTCATGATCGGCGCGAATACGACGATACTGCCCGGTGTCACCATTGGCGATGGCGCGGTCATCGCGGCAGGCTCGGTCGTCCATAAGGATGTGGCGCCGGGTGCATTCGTCGGCGGCAATCCGCTGCGGGAACTAGGCACGAAGAATAGCCAGGACTGAACAAAGAGAGACGTCTTGTCCTTAGAGGGACAAGACGTCTCTCTTTGTTCATTGCGTCAGCCATTGACGATGACATCCAACTGTAGTATAACAGTAGTTATATAACAAGTGTTATTATATATTCGAAAGGGGGATGACTCGATGCCGCCGAAGGCAGAGCTGACGCGAGAGAAAATTCTGAATGCCGCATTTGAGCTCGTTCGAGAGGAAGGGCTCGAGGCGATGACGACGCGCAGAATCGCGCAGCGCCTGCAGTGTTCAACCCAACCGATCTACAGCGCATGCGGCAATATGGAGCAGATTCGAGAGGCCGTGCTGGCAAGGGCGGGCGAATGCGCAAGGGACTACATGATCGGGTATCGGGATGACCGCTACACAGGTGCGCTTAAGCTTGCGCTCGGATTCATGCGGTTTGCCCAAGTGGAGAGGCCGCTGTTCCGCGCGCTCTATCTGTCGGGATACCTCCAGTATGACCCGAACACGGACTTGATGCTCGGAGAGAAGCTTCTGGGCGAGGGCACGGATGCCGGGTTTTTCCGTCAAGGCAGCCGCATTCATAGACTGACGGTTGAACAGCGCAGGCAGCTCTATAAGAAGCTGTCGATCTACCTCATCGGGATCGGTACGATGCTGAATACGAATGCCATGAAGCTGGAGATGCAAGAGGCAGCCGCCATGGTGACTGAGATGTACGAGATGCTGCTTGCGAAGGAGGGCATTGGCAGATGAGGGAGATCGGGTGGCTAGAAGGTGGCACAGCGGCGGATAGAGCGCTTGGGCGCAAAATCGGCGAAGGCGGATGCGCGGAAGTGTTCGAGTGGATGGATGAGAGCAAGGTCATCAAATTGGCGAAGAGCAATACGAGCACGGATGACTTATTCCTCGAGTTAAGCAACAACCAAGCGGTCTGGGAGCAAGGCATTCCGGTGCCGCGGTCTTATGGGCTGGTGGATGTCGCCGGCCGGCCAGGCGCCGTATTCGAGCGCATCGTCGGGGAATCGATGATGGAGCGATTCATTGCGAAGCTCATGCAGCCTACAGGGCAGGCTTCGCCGAAGGGCGGCGCATGGGAGTGGGATCCTGCCATGCGCGCCGATATTGCGAAGATGGCGGAGCTGATGCACAGCATCCACCAGCATACGGTTCCGGGATTGCCGTCGCAGCAGGATGAGATGGCGCACAGGATTCGGCAGGGGGATTACTTGAGCGATGGCGAGAAGGAGACGGTTATCGAGAGGCTGAAGCAGCTGCCGCAGAAGCAGCAGCTATGCCACGGCGACTTGAATCCCGGCAATATCATCATTCGGGATGGCGATTACGTGGTCATCGATTGGATGAACGCGACAAGCGGTACGCCTGAGGCAGACATTGCCGAATATATCGTCATGATCCGATACGGGGTGCTGCCTCCCGAGCTGCCGGATGCGGCAATCGCTGTATTCGATGCTGTCCGGGAACCGTTCATCCGGTTGTTCATGGAAGTCTATACGCGGATTTCCGGTGTGGCCTATGCGGATATCGAGCCGTGGATCGTTCCCGTTGCAGCCCGCAAGCTGAGCACGGGCGCGATCAGCGAGAGGGAGAAGCAGCTTCTCGTGACGGAGATCAGAAGGCAGATCGGAACAGCACGATAGCGAATGTTACGGGAGACGGACAAGTTCGGGACAAGGCTGGACATAACGTCTCCCTTGCGCTATTCTTATACCTAGATAATCGATGTATAGATTAACTAGGCATAGGGAGGTGCATGCGCATGGCGATTAACAAGGAGCTGCTCAAGGGAAGCACGGTCATCTTGGTACTGACGCTGCTGGATCACAGAGATATGTACGGTTACGAGATCGTGAAGGAGCTGGGACGGCAATCGGACGGCGTGTTCGACTTGAAGGAGGGAACGCTGTATCCGATTCTGCACACGCTGGAAGGCGAGCAGTGGGTCCATGCCTATTGGCAGGAGCATGACGGCCGCAAGCGCAAGTACTACCGGATAACGGAGGACGGACGCAGAAGGCTGAAGGAGAAAAAGGCCGAGTGGGTGCTGTTCCGGACAGCCGTGGACGGCGTGATCGGGGAGGGCGGACGATGAAGGCTAGTGGCGGGGAGATTATTGCGGGGAGAGAGCTGGAGACGTTCCTGAACGAGGTGTGCGGGTCGATCCGGGCGAAGGAGGTTCACGCCGACATTCGGGAAGAGCTGGTCGCCCACGTCGAGGAATTGCGGCAAGCTCGAATCGAGCAAGGCATGTCCGAGGAAGAGGCGCTGCGCGAGGCGATCAAGGCAATGGGCGAACCGGCGGCTATCGGGCGGGGCCTGGATGCGGCGCATCGGCCGAAGGTGCACTGGGGCATGCTGGCAGTGGTCGGCGGCATGATCGTCGTGGGCATACTGGCGATGATGAACGTGCAGGCAATGCTGGGCGAACGAATGCCGGACATGGCTTTCTTGGAGCGGAAGCTCTTCTTCATTGCCATGGGGGTACTGGCAATGGCGGGATTGTGGCTGTTCGATTATCGCTGGCTGAAGCGCTGGTCGGAGTTGCTGCACGGGGGCTCGATCGCGCTCATGCTGGTACTGCCTTCTATCGGGCTGCAGGTGAACGGCCGCACGATGTATCTGGCCGTCGGTTCTATCGGCATCGACATCACTACGGTTGCCTTAGTGGGGATGATCGCGGGACTGGCCGGCATGAAGCCGCTGCGGGAGTGGACACCGGGCAGAGGCGCTGTCTTGCTCGCCTATCGGCTGTTCCTGCCGCTCGCGTTGTTCGTGCTCGTGCCCGTGCTCGTCAATGCGGTCATCTATGCGCTGGTGTTCGGATCGCAGCTATGGCTGACGCGCAAGAGCAATAAGCAACTGCTTGCCGTACTTGGGGCATGCTTGGTGCCGGTCGGCATGCTGCTGCCTGCCATGCTGGGAGGACCGCAAGGCGAGTATCGCTATCATCGGCTCACAGGCTTCTTGCGGCTCGATGATCCCAATGGGTTCGACTACACCTTAATGCAATCGCTGGAGGCGATCCGTTCCGCGGGTTGGTTCGGGCAGGGCTATGCCGCGTGGCATAACACGCTTCCCTACATCTACAGCGACTATTGGTTACCCTACTTCATCTACTGCTTCGGCTGGCTCGCGGGTATCGGCTTTGCCGCGTTAACCGCGCTGTTCATCGGCATGATCGCGAGTACGGCGACGCTGGTGCGAGACCCGTTCGGAAAGCGCCTCGCGGCGGCAATCTGCGTCTGGTTATCGGTGCAGTACGTCATGCCGTTCCTGATGGCGCTCGGCTGGGCGCCTTATGTCGGGGTACAGCTTCCGATCGTCAGCCACAGCGGGATGCATACGGTGCTGCAGCTTGCGATGATCGGATTGCTGCTGAGCGCTTACCGCCGGAGGATGATGATCCGGACGCAATCGTAACGCCAGGAATAGAGAATTGCCGAATAGGAGAAACTTTCACCTTGTCCCCTGCGTCTAAGTAGTGTAAGCGCTTTACATCCGGGAAGCAGGAAGGGGAGAGATGATGAGCGGCAAGGCGATACGTGGAATCGGCACGATGGTGCTGTGCTGGCTGGCTGCTTTCGTTGTCGTCGTGGTCAGTACGTCTCCGTCTGCCAAAGCGTTGAATTTTGCGGTCTATTCGCTAGTAGAGCTGGCAGCGGGGGCGGATCATGCATTCGTCGGGACCGTGACGGGCAATTCGAAAGGCAATGAAGACTGGTACGATTGGTATACGCTGCGCGTCGACATTCCGCTGCATGGCGGGTTCGCGAAGGGGCATGAGGTCAAGGTGCGGGTGACGCAGTTCGCCGACGAGGGCGTGCTGGATAAAGGGGCCAACTATTTGTTCCTGCTCGATGATTACGGGGTCGAGGGCTATAGTATCAGCGGGGTGCACCAAGGATTTATCAAGCTGAAGAACGGCATGGCCGAATCCCGCTTCTACGAGCAGGAGGAGATCGACAGCTATCTGGGGCGCTACGGGCTCAAGGTGAAGACGATCTACGAGCGACTGCTGCCGGCGGAGGAAGCGCCGATCCCGGTAAGCGGGCACGGCAGAGGCACGGAGACGGCCATCGCCTGGGTTGCGGGCATTGCGCTAGCAGGGATGCTGGTCGGCCTGTATTATAGAAGTCGCCGCATGAAGAATAGAGCGAAATAACGAAGGCTTCGTCATCCCTTGACGGAGCCTTTGCTGCGTGCTATCATTACGACTAATCACTTTATTTTGGCAGTATGGTAACATGGTAGCACGTTAATACGATAAAGCATATGTGGGTGAAAACGATGTCCAAACCTAAAGGTTTCGAAAAACCGGTCGGCGTGAAGGATTACTTGCCGAATGCGGTAGCCAAGCTGCGCCATATCGAGCGTCACGTGCTGGACTGCATGAAGCGTTGGGGCTATGAGCAGATCATGACGCCGACGATGGAATATTACGATACGGTAGGCGTCGCGAGCTCGACGTCCGATCAGAAGCTGTTCAAGCTGCTCAATAACCGCGGGACGACGCTCGTGCTGCGCTCGGACATGACGGCGCCGATCGCGCGCGTGACGGCCTCGCTGCTGAAGGAGACGCCGTTCCCGATTCGATTGTCCTATCATTCGAACGTATTCCGCGCGATCGAGGAGGAAGCGGGTCGCGAGGCCGAGTTCTTCCAGACGGGCGTCGAGCTGGTCGGCGACCCTACCCCCGAAGCGGATGCCGAGGTGGTTGCGCTGGCGATTGCTTCGCTGAAGGCGGCAGGCGTGGATCGGTTCAAAATCGCGATCGGCCACGTCGGTTTCTTGAACGGCCTGCTGGAAGAAACGCTGAGCGGCCGCGAAGAGGCGCAAGAAGAGCTGAAGGCATGCTTGCTCGGTCGCGACTATGTCGGCTATCGGGAACGTCTGCGCGGCCTGGCGCTGGCTGAACCGGTGACGAAGGAGCTTGAGGGCATCCTGCGCCTGCGCGGCGGTCAAGAGGTATGCCGGCAGGCACGCGAACTGAGCGGCGACGCGACGGCTCAGGCAGCGACGGAGCATCTGTGCGCCATGTGGGACGTATTGGCTGCCTACGGCGTAACGGAGCATGTGCTGATCGATCTGACGATGATCGGGGATTTCTCCTATTATACGGGCATGACGTTCGAGGGCTACGCCGCGGACCTGGGATTTCCGGTCGTCAGCGGCGGACGCTACGACAATCTGCTGCAGCAATTCGGGCGTCCGGCGCCGGCAACGGGCTTCGCGCTCAAGACGACGCGGATCGTCGAGTTGATCGGCGAAGAGGCGGAAGAACCGGCACGCGTGCTCATCGGCTATGATGCCGACGGGCTGGCGGACGCATTGGCGGAAGCTTCGCGGCTGCGCGGCGACGGGTATGTCGTCGTGACGGAGCGGATGGCAGCTACGGAAGCGGAGGAGCTGGCGGCAGCGAGTGCCGGCGCTGGCGGGACGCTGAGCCACAAAGGCACGGAGTACGGGCGGTTCGTCGGATACGTGAACGGGAAGGGGGCTGGCAGGGCATGAAGGAAATGCTGATGGTAGCAATGCCGAAGGGGCGGATCTATAAGCAGGCTTCGAAGCTTTTTCGCGAAGCGGGGCTGCCGATTCCGGAAGACTTCGACGATACGCGCAAGCTGATTCTCGAAGCGCCGGAGGCGGGCATGGCGTTCATCATGGCGAAGCCGGTCGATGTGCCGACTTACGTGGAGTACGGGGTCGCCGATATCGGCGTCGTCGGCAAGGACGTGCTGATGGAGGAGAACCGGGACGTGTACGAGCTGCTCGACCTCGGCATCGCCAAGTGCCGGATGTCCGTAATCGGGTTGCCGGACTGGAAGCCGGTCATTAATCCGCGGGTGGCGACGAAGTATCCGAACGTGGCATCGCAATATTTTCGCGAGCGGGGGCAGCAGGTGGAGGTCATCAAGCTGAACGGCTCGATCGAGCTGGCGCCGCTGATCGGCCTGGCGGACCGGATCGTCGACATGGTCGAGACCGGACAGACGCTCAAGGATAACGGGCTGGTCGAGATGGAATCGATCTTCGGCATTACGAGCCGCTTGATCGCCAATCGCGTCAGCTATCGCATGAAGAACGAAGCGATCCAGAGCCTGTGCGATCGGCTCCAGCAGACGCTGTCGGCGAAGGCATAGGACTGAGGGCTTGAAGGCGGGAAGGGGATAACGAACATGCGTATAATGGCGGCTGAGCAATTCCGTTTGAAGCGTGAGGTAGAGTACGGCACGCCGGAGCAGAACGAGGCGGTGCGCGAGATCGTCGCGGCGGTCCAGGCCGAAGGCGACGCGGCGCTGCTCCGCTACACGGCGCAGCATGACCGCGTGACGCTGGACGCGGGGTCGCTGCGCGTTACCGATGCGGAGATCGCGGCGGCGTATGACCGCGTAGACGGCGCATTCCTGGACGCGATTCGCGAGGCGGCGGTGAACGTGAGGGCCTTCCACGAGAAGCAGAAGCGCAATTCGTGGATGGAGCTGCAGCCGGACGGCACGCTGCTGGGCCAGATTCTGCGGCCGCTCAAGCGGGTCGGCGTCTATGTGCCGGGCGGCAAGGCGGCGTATCCGTCGTCCGTGCTGATGAACGTCATTCCGGCGCAGGTCGCCGGCGTGCCCGAGATCGTGATGGTCACGCCGCCTGCGACGGGCGGCAAGGCAGGCATCGACCCGTACATTCTCGTCGCGGCCGCCGAGGCCGGCGTGAAGGAGATGTACCGGGTCGGCGGGGCGCAGGCGATTGCCGCGCTCGCATACGGCACGGATTCGATTCCGCCGGTCGATAAGATCTGCGGACCGGGCAATATTTATGTGGCGCTGGCGAAGCGCGCCGTGTTCGGCGCCGTCGACATCGACAGCATCGCCGGGCCGAGCGAGATCGTCGTGCTGGCGGACGAGACGGCGAACGCAGCCTATGTGGCGGCGGATCTGCTGTCGCAGGCGGAGCATGACGAGATGGCATCGGCCATTCTCGTGACGCCGTCGGCGGCGCTGGCCGAGGCGGTCGCCGCCGAGGTCGAGCGCCAGCTGGCGCAGCTGCCGCGGGAAGCGATCGCGCGGAAGTCGATCGACGACTACGGCGCGATCCTGCTGGTAGGCAGCATGGAGGACGGCATCGCGGTCGTGAACAAGCTGGCGCCGGAGCATCTCGAGATCATGGCCGCGGATCCGATGGAATACCTCGGCATGATCGAGAACGCCGGGGCGATCTTCCTCGGCGACTACAGCTCGGAGCCGGTGGGCGATTACTTCGCCGGACCGAACCATATCATCCCGACGAACGGCACGGCGCGGTTCTCGTCGCCGGTGAACGTGGATGACTTCTTGAAGAAATCGAGCTTGATCCGATACAGCAAGGCGGCGCTGATGGCCAGCGGCGACAAGATCATGACGCTCGCGCGCCATGAGGGGCTGGAAGGCCACGCGCGCGCCATCGAGCTCCGGCTCGAGCAGGAGCGGGGCGGGCAAGGGTAGGCACCTGATGGGCATGATTGCGCTCTGTCGGCATGCGAGGTAACGGGTAAGCGAGAGGCTGGCGAAAAGCGGCAGGCCGGACGGCCAGCGGCAGGGAACAAGACGTCGAGCCTGGCAGCAGGGTTGGCGGGAACCTCAGGGCTGGCGGAGTGTGAATAGGCGTTAGCCGGCAGGCAGATGGCATGGCGGAAGGTTGGAAGTGTGCCTAACGTAACGCGGCGGAGCAGTCGGGAGAATCAGGCACGACATCAAGTGCTGGCAGAAGGTTGGCAGTAAGAGTAAGGCTGGCGAGGTAGTAGGGGTTACTTGCAGGCAGGTGGAACGTCGAGCGTCAGCAAGAAGGCGATGCAGTGCGCGCTGCCGAGCCTGCCGCAGCCGGAAATAAGGTAGAATTGTGCCACTGTTGTGGGCGATGACGCGAAGTTCGGCGAAGGAAGGGTAAAAAGTACAACTAATTCAGGCGAATTCGCTCGGTAAGGCGCTTCTCGAAGAATTAGTTGTATCATTTACCTCTATTTTACGAGAATCAGGGATATCGCTAATAATAGTTGTACTTTCTTGCACTAATCTGCCCTCGCCAACCGCTATGCCGACCTCGAACAGCCCAGCCGACCGCCTTACGGACCGCCGAACACCGCCCTCGAACTAGCCGACTCGCCAAGCTGCCGCAGATCGTCCGTACACCGGGTATCCGGATAACGAAGCAAGTACATCCATAATCCACGTTAGAAAGAAGGTCATTCCCAATGACAGAATCGGTGAAGCGCACAGCGGAAATCGCCCGCAAGACCAATGAAACGGACATTAAGCTGAGCTTCGCGCTTGACGGCACGGGCCAGACATCGCTCGAGACCGACGTGCCGTTCCTGAACCACATGCTGGACCTGTTCACGAAGCACGGCCAATTCGACCTCACGGTCGATGCGCGCGGCGACGTCGACATCGACGACCATCACACGGTCGAAGACATCGGCATCTGTATTGGCCACACGATTCGCGAGGCGCTCGGCGACAAGCGCGGCATTAAGCGCTATGCCAGCGTGTTCATCCCGATGGACGAGGCGCTCGCGCAGGTCATCATCGACGTGAGCAACCGTCCGCACTTCGAATACCGCGCGGAATACCCGTCGCAGACGGTCGGCAGCTTCCAGACGGAGATGGTGGAAGAATTCCTCTGGAAGCTCGCGCTCGAGGCGCGGATCACGCTGCATGTCATCGTGCACTACGGCCGCAACACGCACCACATGATCGAAGCGGTGTTCAAGGCGCTGGGCCGCGCGCTCGACGAAGCGACAAGCATCGATCCGCGCGTGCAAGGCGTGCCTTCGACGAAGGGCGTGCTCTAGCATGATCGCGATCATCGACTACGGCATGGGCAACCTCCACAGCGTGTCGAAGGCAGTGGAACGGCTCGGCTTCGAGGCGGTACTGACCTCCGATTCGCGCACGATCCTCGAGGCGGAAGGCGCGATCCTGCCCGGCGTCGGCGCGTTCGGCGACGCGATGCAGAATCTGCGTAACACGGGTCTGGACGAAGTGACGCGCTACTATGCGCAGTCCGGCAAGCCGCTGCTCGGCATCTGCCTCGGCATGCAGCTGCTCTTCGAGGAGAGCGAAGAATACGGGCCGGCGGAAGGGCTCGGCCTGCTGCCAGGCAGAGTCGTACGCTTCCGCGGCAGCTTCAAGATCCCGCACATGGGCTGGAATCGCCTCGAATTCCGCCAGCCGAGCCCGCTCTTCGAAGGGCTGCAGCAGGAGCACGCGTACTTCGTTCACTCCTTCCACGCCTTGCCGGAGCGGGAAGGGGATCTGCTAGCCGTGACCGACTACAACGGGCCGGTGACGGCGATCGTCGGACGCGGCCAATTGTTCGGCATGCAGTTCCACCCCGAGAAGAGCGGCGATACAGGCGTGGCGCTGCTGCGCAATTTCCTTACCTTGACCGGCAGCCG
>JAEZCJ010000169.1 GCA_023433615.1 Bacillota bacterium
AGCGAGCCAGACGGAGGTAGACGCAGCCGTTGCTGCGCTGGCAGCGGCAGCGGCCGCCTTCGCGGACGCGGCGATCGAAGTAGTAGAAGTGGATTCGAGCGCGCTGGGAGCGGCGATCCAAGCGGCCTCGGCGGCACTCAATGCCGCTGAGGAGGGCACAGGCGCGGGACAGTACGCGGCGGCGGATCTCGCGGCATTCGGGTCGGCGATCGCGGCGGCGCAGGATGTGCTGACGAACGCGGAAGCGAGCCAGACGGAGGTAGACGCAGCCGTTGCTGCGCTGGCAGCGGCAGCGGCCGCCTTCGCGGACGCGGCGATCGAAGTAGTAGAAGTGGATCGGAGCGCCCTTGGAGCGGCGATCCAAGCGGCCTCGGCGGCACTCAATGCCGCTGAGGAGGGCACAGGCGCGGGACAGTACGCGGCAGCGGATCTCGCGGCGTTCGGGTCGGCGATCGCGGCGGCGCAGGATGTGCTGGCGAACGCGGCGGCAAGCCAGACAGCGATAGACGCGGCAGCAGCGGCGCTGGCAATAGCGGCATCCGCCTTCGCGGATGCGGCGATCGAGGTGGATCGGAGCGCCCTGGAAGCGGCGGTCCAAGCGGCGTCGGCGGCACTCAATGCCGCTGAGGAAGGCACAGGCGCAGGCCAGTACGCGTCGGCGGATCTGGCGGCGTTCGGGTCGGCGATCGCGGCGGCGCATGATGTGTTGGCGAACGCGGCGGCAGGCCAGTCGGAGATCGATGCGGCGCAGAATGCATTGAATAACGCAAGGCAATCGTTTATCGACGCCGCAATCGGTGCAGTGCTGCTGTTCGCCGAGGAGATCGTCGAAGAGGGTCAGTCTTACCTGCTGTTGACATTTAATCATCCTGTGTCCGGAGTGTCGGCTTCGGCAACGGAGAAGCTTGTATTGAACGGCGCGGGCAGCGTTGCCGTGGCCGAAGTTTCCGTCGTTGAGGGCGACGTCCGCAAGGTGAAGGCGCGGCTGACGGCGCCGCTTGCTGCTACCGGAGTAGTCACGATTACGGCGCAATCCGGGGCCGTCACGATTGCTGAGGATACTGCCAATCCGGCTTCGAGCGTAATCGCAGTCATTCGTCATGAGGATACGCTTGCGCTTCGGCAGCAATTGCTGATCTATGGTGCCGCCTCGGGCGAGGATCGAATTACCATCGTGCATGTTGCCTCTCACGCTGACGCATTCTTGGCAGCGATGGAACTGTACGGCATCGAACGGAAATTGCTCCTTCGTTACCTCCTTCGTCAGATTGGGCCTGCATGATTCCTGTTATTGCCCCACGCGCTATGTTATAATGGCAAGATGAGTGTCATTATCACAGACGAAGGACGGGGAAGCGGCAATGATTAGCACGAGCGGCATTACGCTGCGATACGGCAAGCGAGCGCTTTTTGAAGATGTGAACATCAAGTTTACGCCGGGGAACTGCTACGGCCTGATCGGCGCCAACGGCGCAGGCAAGTCGACGTTCCTCAAGATTCTGTCGGGCGAGATCGAGCCTACGAACGGCGAAGTGCACATCACGCCGGGCGAGCGGATCGCGGTACTGAAGCAGAACCATTTTGAATACGATGAGTTCAAGGTGCTCGATACGGTCATCATGGGCTATAAGAAGCTCTATGACGTCATGGTCGAGAAGAATGCGATCTACACGAAGGAGAACTTCTCGGACGAGGACGGCATGCGCGCCGGCGAGCTGGAAGCCGAATTCGCAGAGATGAACGGCTGGGAAGCGGAGTCCGAAGCAGCTTCGATGCTGAACGGATTGGGCATTGCGACCGAGCTGCACGACAAGCAGATGAACGAGCTCGACGGCAACGAGAAGGTCCGCGTCCTGCTGGCGCAGGCGCTGTTCGGCAATCCGCAGATCCTGCTCCTCGACGAGCCGACTAACCATCTCGACATGCAATCGATCGAATGGCTGGAGAACTTCCTGGCCGGCTACGAAGGGACTGTCGTCGTCGTATCCCATGACCGGCACTTCCTGAACACGGTCTGTACGCATATCGCGGACATCGACTTCGGCAAGATCCAGATGTACGTCGGCAACTACGACTTCTGGTACGAGTCCAGCCAGCTGGCGCTCGCGCTCATGCGTGACCAGAACAAAAAGAAGGAAGACAAGATTAAAGAACTGCAGGCGTTCATCCAACGCTTCAGCGCCAATAAGTCCAAGGCGAAGCAGGCAACGTCCCGGAAGAAATTGCTCGATAAGATTACGCTGGACGACATTCGTCCGTCCAATCGCAAATATCCGTTCATCAACTTCAAGCCGGAGCGCGAAGCAGGCAAGCAATTGCTGCTCTCCGAAGGCCTCACGAAGTCCGTGGACGGCGTGAAAGTAATCGACAACCTGACGCTTACGATCAACAAGGGCGACAAGATCGCCCTCGTCGGGCACGACACGCACTGGAAGACGCTCTTGATGCAGATTCTGATGGGCGAAGTGGAGCCGGACGCAGGCACGTTCCAGTGGGGCATTACGACGACGCGCGCGTATTTTCCGAAGGACAATTCCGCGTACTTCGACGGGGTGGAGACGAACCTGGTCGACTGGCTGCGCCAATACTCGAAGGATCAGGACGAATCGTTCATTCGCGGCTTCCTCGGACGGATGCTGTTCTCCGGCGACGAGGCGCTGAAGAAGGCGAGCGTACTGTCCGGAGGCGAGAAGGTGCGCTGCATGCTGTCCAAGATGATGCTGTCCGGCTCGAACGTGCTCTTGATGGACGAACCGACCAACCACTTGGATCTCGAATCGATCACGGCGCTGAACAACGGCCTGATCGACTTCGACGGCACGCTGATCTTCACGTCGCATGACCACCAGTTCGTACAGACGATCGCGAACCGCATTCTGGAAATTATGCCGGACGGCAGCGTGATCGATCGGATGATGACGTACGACGAGTACCTCGAGAGCAGCGAGATCCAGGCGCTTCGCGCCAAGGCGATGACTGCATCCGCTTAAGTCAGCAATAAGGGAGGGATTCCGATATGTCGATCTTCGACCGCATGAAGCAGGGCGCATCGGAAGCGGCCCGCAAGGTGGAACAGACCGTCGAGATTCAGAAGCTGAAGGCTCAGATCTCGGCTAAGGATAAGGAAATGGATAAGCTCTTCAATCGTATCGGGCGATCGGTTTACCGCGGGTTCACGGACAGCGATATTTCGCATTCGGAGGCAGAGGTCGTCGGCTATTGCGAGGAGCTATCCAGACTTGCGCAGGAGATTGTCCTGATCCGCGAGCAGATCAAGATGGTTAAGCTCGAGAAGAGCTGCGGCGGCTGCGGCAAGGTCGTGTCCGCCGGCGTCAATTATTGCCCGGACTGCGGGAAGAAGTTCCCGGACGAAGAGCAGAAGCCGGAGCCGGGGCTGGACGAGATCCGCGTCATCTGCAGCAGATGCAAGGCGGAGAATGAGATCGGCGCGCGCTATTGCGTGGGCTGCGGGTATGAGATGTCCCCGCCGCTTGCATTAGAATAGCAGGAGGGGTCTGAATGAAGCCGAGCATTTCGGTCATCACGCTGGGCGTGGACGATCTTAATCGGTCGCTGCGCTTCTACCGGGACGGATTGGGTTGGCCGACGGAAGGGATCGTCGGTCAGGAATTCGAGCATGGCGCTGTCGCTTTCTTCGATCTGCAGGCCGGTCTGCGGCTGGCGCTCTGGCCGCGAACGAGCATCGCCCATGATGCGAAAGTTCCGCTGTCCGACCCAAGCCCGACTGCCTTCACGATCGGCCATAATGTCGGCAGCAAGGAAGAAGTCGACCTTGTGATGGAACGGGCGAGGCAAGCCGGCGCCGTCATTGCCGTGCCTGCGCATGACACCTTCTGGGGCGGGTACGCGGGTTATTTTCAAGATCCGGACGGTCACCTCTGGGAGGCAGTCTGGAATCCGGCGTGGGATGCCGGGGAACAACGCTAGATAACGAAGAAGAGAAGCCGTCGGTTACGGGAACCGGCGGCTTCTTGGCGCTAGCGATTAATTCGTCGATCTGCGCAGCAAGATGTAGGAGACAAGCGCGAGCAGCAGCGCGAGCGCGAACGCCCAGCCGGCAAGCGCGACAGCCGTCAGGCCGCTGAGCGCCTCGAAGAATTCGGCCCACTTCCCGTAGTAGCCGATGAGGAACATGACGATCGAGACGGCTGCGACTATCGCCGTGAAGAAGGCGTACAAGCCCACGCGTCCGAACCTGCGATAGATGCAAGGGAAGAGGAAGCCGGTGAAGAAGCAGCAGAGCATGATCGCGAATTGGAACCACATCTGCTCGATGGCCGTCCCATCGCTCATATAAGGCAAGTGGAAGAAATGCAGGTCGACACCCCAGCCGTCCGTAGACCTTTCGATGAGGCTCACAAGCCAGAGCAGCACGGCGTTCGCCAAGCTGACCGCGCCGATCGTGGCCGCTGTCCCGAGGAAGTAGTCCGTACGCCTGACACTGAATCCGATGGCGAAGCTGAACGTCTGCGTCACGTTGATGATGCCGATGACGAGCATATAGATATGGATCGAAGCGATCCCCCCCGTATACATCGCTTCATCCACCAAGAAGATCCCGAGCACCAGGTTGATGAAGAAGCTGAAGGACATAATGAGCCATGGCATCGCCAGCCAGTTGAATTTATCCGTTAGATGCGTCCTTGCGACTGCCGCTATACGATTCATTGACCGATCACTTCCTTCCTGTCCCACTTGCCGTTCGTCAGATGGACGATCATCTGCTGCAGCGATACCGGAGTAAGCTCCAGCCCTGCTTCCGATACGACGCGCCGATCCTGCTCGGTGAGCTCGCCGATGATCGTCGTCGACACCATGCCGCCGAGCGGCGCGCGATGAATGACTTGCTTGCTGCCGACGAAGCTGTCTACCTTCGCTGCTGGACCGGTGATCGTCGTCGCCCTGCCGCGCAGCGATTCCGCGTCCTCGTTCATGATCAGGCGTCCGCGATCGATCACCATGACATGTTCGAGCAGCTGACTCACTTCATCGATGAGATGCGTGGACAGGATGACGGTGCGCGGATGCTCGGCGTAGTCCTCCAGCAGCCGGTCATAGAACAGACTGCGAGAGACGGCGTCCAGGCCGAGATAAGGCTCGTCGAAGATCGTAAGCGGTGCGCGGCTCGCGAGCCCCACGATAATGCCGACTGCGGACAGCATGCCGCGGGATAGCTTCTTCATCCTCCGCTTGATCGGAATCTGGAAATCCTCGAGCAGCGAATGGGCGAACGCGCTGTCCCAATTCGGGAAAAGCAGGCTTGCGGCATGCAGCACGTTGCTGACGCGGAACGTATCCGGGTAGCGCTGGCTCTCCTTAATGAAGCAGATCCGGCTGAGCACGCGATTGTTCTCGTACGGAAGCTCGCCGAACACGGCAAGCTCGCCGCTTGTTGCGAAGTTCTGGGCCGTCAGGATGTGCATCAGCGTCGTCTTGCCTGCGCCGTTGCGC
Organism: Bacillota bacterium; assembly: GCA_023433615.1. Taxonomy (GTDB): domain Bacteria; phylum Bacillota; class Bacilli; order Paenibacillales; family Paenibacillaceae; genus Paenibacillus_I. Next base: position 5,473 of record JAEZCJ010000169.1, read on the forward strand.
CCGAGCAGTCCGTAGATCTTGTTCGCCTCGAGCGTCAGGCTGACGTCGTCGAGCGCCTTCATATCGCCGTATGTCTTGGATAGCTTATGAACCTTCACTACTTCGGTCATTTCGATTCTCCTCTCCGTATCATCTCTGTCAACTGCTCGGCGCTGATCCCCAGCTTCGCCGCTTCCTTCACCATCGCGACGACATATTGTTCATAGAAGAGCTCTTTGCGTTTCTCCATTAACCGTGCTCTTGCGCCTGCTGCGACGAACATCCCGATCCCTCTCTTCTTGTATAGAATGCCTTCATCCACCAACAGATTGACGCCCTTGGCCGCCGTCGCCGGATTGATCTGATAGAAAGCGGCGAATTGATTCGTGGAAGGGACCTGCGATTCTTCCGGCAGCGCTTCTTCAAGGATGTCGTTCTCTATGCGCTCGGCAATCTGGACGAAGATCGGCCGGCTGTCGTCCATGCGGAAGACCATTTTATCACCACCAGGTTCTTTAGTTTATTGGTTAGTTAGTTATGTAACTAACCATATCACCCCGGGCTCATTTTTGTCAACAGGCCATCGCTAAAAAAGCAAAAAATGGGGCATCCTAGCCCTGTTAACGAGACTGTTAGGAAGGTAGGAGAGGGGCAAACTTGTTGCAGAGAGGCATAAAAGTACGCCCTGCGCCAACACTGTTTCTCTAGACCCACATGGATTTCGTCAGGTATGATACCCGCATACGGAAAAATTGGGAGTTGGGGTGAGCAAGCTGGATCAGTATCAAGAGATCAAAGCCGGCGAGAAGGGCGCATGGGTCAGCATAGCGGCTTATCTCGTGCTGTCGGCTGCGAAGCTGGTCGCGGGCTATGTGTTCGTGTCCAGCGCGCTTGTCGCGGACGGCTTCAATAATCTGACGGATATCGTGGCATCGACCGCCGTCTTGATCGGGCTGCGCATCTCGCAGAAGCCGCCGGATCAAGATCACCCGTACGGACATTTTCGCGCGGAGACGATCGCGGCGCTCATCGCGTCGTTCATCATGGCGACCGTAGGCTTGCAGGTGCTAATCGGAGCGGTGCGGTCGTTATTCGTCGGCACGCACGAAGTGCCGCATCTGACAAGCGCCTGGATCGCGATTGCGGCATCGGCCTGCATGCTGGGCGTCTACATGTACAATCGCCGGTTAGCGAAGCGCATCAACAACCAGGCATTGATGGCCGCGGCGAAGGACAACCTCTCGGATGCGCTCGTAGGAATCGGGGCAGCCGTTGGCATCATCGGTTCTCAATTCGGCCTGCCGTGGCTGGATCCGGTCGCCGCGACAGCTGTCGGCGTTCTGATCTGCAAGACGGCATGGGAAATTTTCTACAGCTCGACGCATGCGCTTACGGATGGCTTCGACGAGAAAGAGCTGCGAACGCTGCGCGGCACGATCGAGCGCACGAAGGGTGTTCAGTCGATTAAAGATATTAAGGCAAGGGTGCACGGCAGCAACGTCCTCATCGATGTCATCGTGCAGGTCGATCCGACGCTGTCGCTGATCGAGAGCCACCGTATCAGCGATGATATCGAGCGGCGAATGGAAGGCAAGCACAACATCATGAATGTGCATGTCCATGTCGAGCCGGCTGCATTGGCGAGAGAGGAATAAGCGGGAGTCGGCATCATGAGCCGCGCAGGTCCGGAAATGGGCTTGCGCGGTTTTTTGCGCTGAGCGGCCCTATACGAAGACAAGGCGCGGAAGGTTGCGAGAATATGCATGCCAAATGTTGCCAAGTCCCGGTTGGGCGCTGGGGAGAATGGAGCTTAAGCACTAGGAATGAAAAGGCTTTAAATGGTCGCAATAGGGACTGTAACCAGCGGAAATACGCGCCAGCGCTGGAATAGCTGCCAAGCTTTATGCCGTTAAGCCATCGAACGGGTATGAAGCGCTTACGATGATGCAGCAGTACTGCATCGGCTGGATTGCGGTGGAAATTAGGGCTGGCGGTGGATGTTGCGCCGTGCGGACCGGGCTAGAATGAGAGTACGGACAAGCATTGAAGAAACTAACAGCAATGGAGGGTACATCATGAAAAAATGGTCCGCATTACTAGTCGCTTCCGCACTTCTGGCGGGGATGCTGCCGTCTTATGCCTCCGCTCTGACAAGCCAGCAAGGCGAAATTAAAGCATCCGTCAGTTTCCGTGCCGCGCCGAGCACGAGCGGCAAGTTCATCCGCTACTTGAAGAATGGCGAGGACGTTACGATCATCAGTCAGCCGAATTCCTACTGGTACCAGGTTCGGGACGCATCGGGCAAGACAGGATATGTATCGTCCCAGGCCAAGTACATAAATGTAACAACGATTGCAGATAACGCTAACGGCAATGCAGGCAAGGACGGCAATGAAGCAGAAGCGTCGACGAACGGGGAAATTCTGAAGTCGGTATCCTTCCGCAAGACCGCATCCACGAGCGGGACTCGCATGCGTTATCTATCCAAGGGCGAGCGGGTTACGGTGACCGGCCAGCCGAATAAATATTGGTATGAAGTCGTGGACGCTTCCGGCGTGAAGGGCTACGTAAGCTCCGACGCCAGCTATATTCGCACAACGTATGAGGTACCTGCGGATCCCGTACTGTCGCTGCCGTACGACGAACGCGTGGAGCGCACGATCGCGGCCGGCATGAGATACTTGGGCACACCCTATGAGTACGGGTCTGACCGCAACAATACGCTGACATTCGATTGCTCGGACTTTACGCGTCAAGTGTTCAAGGAAGGCATGGGGATTACGCTGCCGGCAGATTCCCGTCAGCAGGGCACATACGTGAAGGATAAAGGCGCTGTCGTGAAGGATTGGCAGAAGCTCAAGCGCGGAGACTTGATGTTCTTCATGTCTTACAAGGGCACGAAGGAGTCGTCTTACAAAGACGTGAACAAGTCGACCGCTACCATCACGCATACCGCGATCTATCTCGGCGACGGGAAGATCCTGCACACCTATTCGAAGGAATCGGGCGGCGTGAAGATCGATTCGATCGATAATAAGCATTGGGAATACCGCTTCCTCTACGGCGGCTCCGCCTAGGGACCGCTTGTGATGACGAAGTGGAGCTACGGGGATTAGTCGGCGTCGAATCTTGAACACTGGCGAAAATTCCGATGCTCACGTAGCTTAATCTACGCTCCGCTTCTCATTTTCTACCATTGTCCAACCTTCTTGGTCCTGACAACCGGTTTTTTGAAATTTACCCTTGGTTTTTCTCCTCTATTTATATATTTAGGATCGCCCCGATTTGGGGGCGGTCCTCTTTTTTGAACACGCTCATAACAAGCAGAAGACCGTCCGGGCAATTGCCTGGACGGTCTTGCTTGATTCGCTTATTAGACTTCGGGCTGGAAGGCGCCGCCCCTCGCGTCGAAGGACGGCTCCGGCGCTTCGTCCTGCTGGATCAGCTGCAGCAAGGAACGGGAGCATTGTTCCGGGTTGTACTGCTGGTTGCGCTTGGAGAGGAGCGACCGCCGGAACTGCACGGTTGCGTAAGGCTCCTGAATGAGCTCGAACCACTTGTCTACGCTCGTTTCATCGACGAGCATCTCGCCGAAGCCGTTCTTGACGAAATATTCGCAGTTCTCTTCCTCTTGGCCCGGGATCGGCTCATAGAACAGCATGGGAATTCCCTTGCTCAGACCCTCGGTGCAGGTCATGCCGCCGGGCTTGGTGATGAGCAGATCGGACGCGTCCATCAGCTTGTTCACTTCGCGGGTGAAGCCGAGTATCCGGATATTCGGATGCTGGAAGTGCGGGTCCGTCTCCAGCTTCTCCTTCATCTCTTCGTTGTTGCCGACGCAGAAGATCATCTGGATCTTATCGCGATAGCCGGCCATATACTCGTACAGCCTGTTCCCGTCGCCGAGCAGTCCCCAGCCGCCGCCCATGATCAGCACGGTTGGCATCGGTTTCAACTGGAGCTCCTCCTGGATGGCGCGCTTGTCGTGCGTCGTCCAGAAGTTAGGATGGACAGGGATGCCGGTCACTTCGATGCGCCCCGCGGCAATGCCGTGCGCCATGAGCTTGCGCTTGACGATCGGGGTGGACACGAGATACTTGTTCACCTCGGGACTGGTCCACGTGCCGTGGGCATCATAGTCGGTAATAAGCGTATATAGCGGAACGTCGAGTCCCAGCCGCTTGAGGCGCGCGACGACCGCATTCGGCACAGGGTGCGTGCAGACGATGGCGTCCGGCTTCAGCTGCTCGATAACCTGGGAGGTCTGGGTATAGAAAATCCGATGCAGCGCAAGCTGGGTGAATCGGTTCATGGAACGGTTGTAGTTCGTCCGATACATCATGCCGACCAGCTTCGGCTGCTTGCTCACCGTCTTGCGGTATGCCGATACGATCCAAGGACCCAGTACCGGATTCAGGAATTTGCCCAGCTCTATTACGCGGGTCTGGATGTCAGGGTTGAGCTGACGTAAGCCTACGGCCAGCGCATAAGCGGCTTGGGTATGTCCGGAACCGAAACCCTCAGAGAGCAGGAGCACTCTTTTCTTGCGCATCGTCTCACCTACTTTTCCTAATACCATATTACGAAAGCTCGTGCCGATTGACAAGGGCGATCGCCGCGGCAGGAGCATCAGCCATCCTTAAGTTATCCTAAAGATAAGCGTAGAGCGGATTCGGCTTGCGAATTCCGCATGTCCTTAAGACGAGATGCGGGAAAAAGATGCTTATATGGAAGAGAGACTGCTGCGGCACGCTGACGTGCTGCGGCAGTCTCTCTTCTGCTTCGCAAGGATTATCCATTAATAAAGGCAGTCTTCATGGTACCGCGGTAGACGACTTGGAAGCCGAGGCCGTCCGCAAGCACCGACAAGGGCACGAATGTTTTCAGTTCGCCGTTCGACTTCTGCAGGAAAGCAGGCGTGTCGATCGCGACAGGCTTGCCGTCGACCAGCATCGTACTCGAGCCGATCGTGAGCGCGACCTGACGGCCGTTCACCGTAACGGTTGCCGTCTGCGATTGGCTGTCCCATCGCGTCTCGGCTTTCATGGCGTCGCCGATGTCCCGCAGCACGAGATACGTCCGGTTATCCTTGAGAATCGGCTTGAAGTCGGAGACGACCTCCTTGCCGTTCACGACGACGGAGATCGGGACGCCAGCCGTACGCGGCAGCACGGTGCGCGTCTCGCCCCACACGGCGTCGGCGAAAGCGCGGCCCATGGCGGCATAACCGGAGGAGGTAGGGTGGATGTCCTTCCCTCTGGTCACGATGACCGAGGTGTAAGTGCCTTCCTTGCCTGCGAATTCGCGGGACGGATAGGCGGCATCGACGCGGTAGCCTTCGGCTGTAAGGCGCTCGGACAGCGCCGTAATGCGCTCGGACAGCGCGTCTACGGCTGCCATCAGTTGGTCATATACGGCGAGCTCCAGCCCGAGCGGAGACGACTTCTGGCTCGGGACGGGCAGGTACTGGTCGCCGACGACGATGTGAACCTTCGGATTCACCTCGAGCATGGAGCGAAGGGAGGCTTCAAGCGACTTCTCGTACGCCGGGAGCATCGCGGTAAGCGCAGCAGCCGGATCCTCCAGATTGATGATCGACTTAAAATCGTTCCCGCCGATCATGACGAGCGCGAGCTCGGCTTCCGCCAGCGCGGCGTGCGCAGCCGGCGCCGCTGCCAGAATGTCGACCGCGCGCGGATCGACAAGCTCTGCCTGGCCTTCTGCGAGCACATCGGCTACGGTTACCGCTTCGCTGCTCGCTACGCCTGCCAGGAACTGCTCGAGGCCCGTCGTCCGGAGACCGAGAATGCCGTAATTGCGCATCTCGGCGCGCTTTCCTTGGAACAGGGCCTGCTCATAGACATGCTCGACGAAGCCGTACGGCACCGGGTTCGCTTGATTTTCCATGCCGAACTCGTAGCCTGCGGCCAGCGAGTCGCCGAACGCGACGATCTGGTACGCTGCGGCGGACTGGACGGCAGCAGCTTGTACAGCATTGGCATAAGGCACGGCGGTCTGCGGGGCGGCAGACGCGAGCGGGACGGCAGACGCAAGCGTAACGGCAGCCAGCACGCCGGCTGCAGCGGTGCGCAGGCGAGCCGGGTTGAACGGAATGGACATGGGAGGCAACACTTCCTTTGCAGAATATTCTCACAATTATTTCTTATCGGGTTAATAAAAATGTTGACTTGGATTAATCAAGCTTTGCGGTGTTAGAATTTGAATACTGATCCATTAGCAATACCATGCAAATGATTTGGTGCTTCAACGGGCTGCTCAGGCTGCTTCTCTGCCTCGTATTTTCCATTCTAAACGATTCGGCTGCGGAATTGAACCAAAGATTTTCCCTTGGCTCCGCTATTCTGCCATTCGCCGCAGCTTACCTAGACGCCTGCGCGGCACGCAGGACGCATGTATACAGGTCGATCTGTAACAAAGTGCAAATGATCGTGCGCACAGTCCATATCTAATTGCGATTCAATAATGCTACCATAATTTATTATTGAAGGTACTTGCGTCTGTTCCAGAGCAAGCGGATCGCGTGACGGTTCGGTTGCCCAACTTTACTATAGAAAGGTTGCTCGGCCATGACACATAATCGTATCGGATTGCCGCCGAAGCAAGGCCTGTACGATCCGCAGTTCGAAAGAGATGCCTGCGGAATGGGCTTTGTCGCCAACATCAAGGGCGTGAAATCGCATGCCATCATTCTTCAAGCGCTGACCGTGCTCGAGAACATGGAGCACCGCGGAGGTCAAGGGAGCGAGCCGAATACCGGCGACGGCGCAGGCATCATGATCCAGTTGCCGCATGCTTTTTTCGCTCGCGAGATGAAGAAGCAAGAGGTCGTGCTGCCGGGCGAAGGCGACTACGCCGTCGGCATGCTGTTCCTGCCGCAGGACGAGAAGGTCCGCGAGGCGCAGGAGCGCGTCCTCGAGACGATCATCCGCGAGGAAGGACAAGAGTTGATCGGCTGGAGGACCGTGCCGACCCATGACGGGAAGCTCGGCGAGTCGGCCAAGGCCGTGAAGCCTTGCGTCCGCCAAGTGTTCATCGGGCGCGGCGCCGGCCTGACGGGCGAGCTGCCTTTTGAGCGCAAGCTGTATGTAATAAGGAAGCGCGCCGAGCTGGCAATTCGCTATGCGGGCGCCGAAGGCGGGGATATGTTCTACTTCTCCAGCCTGTCCAGCAAGAAGATCGTGTACAAGGGGATGCTGACGACGGAGCAGGTTCGCTCTTTCTACGTCGAGCTGAGCGACGAGGCAATGGAGACCGCGATCGCGCTCATCCACTCCCGCTTCAGCACGAATACGTTCCCGAGCTGGGAACGCGCGCATCCGTACCGCTACCTGATCCACAACGGCGAGATCAATACGCTGCGCGGCAACATCAACTGGATGCATGCGCGTCAGACGCTGTTCGCGAGCGAGCTGTTCGGCGAAGACATGAACAAGATCAAGCCGATCATCAATCCGGACGGCTCGGATACGGCCATGTTCGACAATACGCTGGAATTCCTGTACCTGTCGGGCCGTTCGCTGCCGCATGTCGCGATGATGATGGTGCCGGAGCCGTGGTCCAATCACGAGAGCATGGACGACGAGAAGCGCGCTTTCTACGAATATCACAGCACGCTGATGGAGCCGTGGGACGGACCTGCTGCCATGGCATTCACGGACGGCACGCAGATCGGGGCGATCCTCGACCGGAACGGACTGCGTCCTGCTCGGTACTACGTCACGAAGGACGACACGATCATCCTCGGCTCGGAAGCCGGCACCGTCCATGTCGATCCGGAGAACGTGCTGTACAAGGATCGGCTGCGTCCGGGCCGCATGCTGCTGGTCGACACGAAGGAAGGCCGCATCATCGCGGACGAAGAGGTCAAGAAGCTCATCGCGACCGAGCATCCGTACCAGGAATGGCTAGACGAGCATCTGGTCGGTCTCGAAGACCTGCCGGAAGCGCCGGAGCTGCCGGAGCCGGACCATGAATCGGTTAGGCGCCGCCAACAGGCGTTCGGCTATACGTTCGAGGACCTGCGCAAGGTACTCGAACCGATGGCAGGCAGCGGCGTGGAGCCGATCGGCTCCATGGGTTACGATGCGCCGCTCGCGGTGTTGTCCGAACGTCCGCAGCGTCTGTACAATTACTTCAAGCAGCTGTTCGCGCAGGTCACGAACCCTCCGATCGACGCGATCCGCGAGGAGATCATCACCGCGACCGGCACGACGATCGGGCCGGAGCGCAACCTCCTCCTGCCGGAGCCGGAGAGCTGCCGCCATATTCGTCTGGACACGCCGATTCTGTCCAACGAGCAGTTCGCGAAGCTGCGCCATATTCGCAGACCGGGCTTCAAGTCGATCACGATTCCGATCTTCTTCCCGGCAGACCAGGGCGAGGCCGGACTGCGCGCCGCGCTGACGCAGATGAACGAAGCCGCCGATCGCGTCATCGCGAAGGGGCATAATATCATCATCTTGTCCGACCGCGGCATCGATCGCGACAATGCGGCCATCCCGGCGCTGCTCGCCGTATCGTCGCTGCATCACCATCTCATTCGCCAAGGCACGCGGACGAAGGTCAGCCTGCTGCTCGAATCGGGCGAGCCGCGCGAGGTGCACCACTACGCGCTGCTGCTCGGCTACGGGGTAAGCGTCGTGAACCCTTATCTTGCGTTCGAGACGCTGGACGACATGATCGCGGAAGGCATGCTGCGCGGCATCACCCATGAGAAGGCGGTTAAGAATTACATCAAGGCGGCCACCAAGGGCGTCGTGAAAATATTGTCCAAGATGGGCATCTCCACCGTGCAGTCGTACCGCGGCGCACAAATCTTCGAAGCGGTCGGACTTAAGAACGACTTGATCGAGGAATACTTCACGTGGACGCCGTCCCGGATCGAAGGCGTAGGACTCGACGTGATCGCGGAGGAAGCGCTGAAGCCGCACAATCAGGCGTTCAATAGCCGGGAAGGCGTCGAGCTGGAGCTGGATTCCGGGGGCGAGTACCAATGGCGCAAGGACGGCGAGGACCATCTGTTCAACCCGCAGACGATCCATACGCTGCAGCTGTCGACGCGCAAGAACGACTACGAGCTGTACAAGAAGTTCTCGTACCTGGTGCAGGGCGAGGATCAGAAGCATTCGACGCTTCGCTCGCTGCTGTCGTTCAAGAAGGGACAGCCTGTCCCGATCGAGGAAGTCGAGCCCGTGGAAGCGATCCTGAAGCGCTTCAAGTCCGGCGCGATGTCCTACGGCTCGATCAGCAAGGAAGCGCATGAGTCGCTCGCGATCGCGATGAACCGGATCGGAGGCAAGTCCAATACAGGCGAGGGCGGCGAGGATCCGGCGCGCTACATTCCGGACGCGAACGGCGATTCCCGCCGCAGCGCGATCAAGCAGGTGGCTTCCGGCCGTTTCGGCGTCACGAGCAACTACTTGATCAATGCGGACGAGATTCAGATCAAGATGGCGCAAGGCGCCAAGCCGGGCGAGGGCGGGCAGCTGCCGGGCCGCAAGGTGTATCCCTGGATTGCCGAGGTTCGCGGTTCGACGCCGGGCGTCGGGCTGATCTCGCCGCCGCCTCACCATGATATCTACTCCATCGAGGATCTGGCCGAGTTGATTCACGACCTGAAGAACGCGAATCCGCGGGCGCGGATCAACGTGAAGCTCGTATCCGAGGTAGGCGTCGGCACGATCGCCGCAGGCGTCGCCAAAGGGCGCGCAGACGTCATCCTCGTGAGCGGCTATGACGGCGGCACGGGCGCATCGCCGATGGCCTCGATGCGGCATGCAGGCCTGCCGTGGGAGCTGGGTCTTGCGGAGACGCATCAGACGCTCATGCTGAACAACCTGCGCGATCGCGTCGTCGTCGAGACGGACGGCAAGATCATGAACGGCCGCGATTTGGCAATAGCAGCGCTGCTCGGCGCCGAGGAGTACGGCTTCTCGACTGCGCCGCTCGTCGTGCTCGGCTGCGTCATGATGCGCGTCTGCCAGCTGGACACTTGCCCGGTCGGCGTGGCGACGCAGAATCCGGAGCTGCGCAAGAAGTTCATGGGCGATCCGGAGTATGTTGTGAACTATATGCGCTTCGTCGCGCAGGAGCTGCGCGAGATTATGGCGGAGCTGGGCTTCCGCACGATCAACGAAATGGTCGGCCGTTCCGATATGCTAGAGACGAAGCAGGCAATCGACCATTATAAGGCAAGAGGCATCGATCTGTCGCCGCTTCTGTACCAGCCTGAGCTGCCGGAGGACGCGCCTCGTTATAACCTCCAGGAGCAGAACCATGGGCTCGAGGAGTCGCTCGACATGAAGGTGCTGCTCGATCTGGCGAAGCCGGCGCTCGAGCGCGGCGATAAGGTAGCGGCAACGCTGCCGATCGGCAACACGAACCGCGTCGTCGGCACGATCGTCGGCAGCGAAGTGACGCGCCGCTACGGCGCCGAAGGGCTGCCGGAGGATACGATCCGCTTCCACTTCGTCGGCTCTGCGGGCCAGAGCTTCGGCGCATTCGTGCCGAAGGGGATGACGCTGACGCTCGAAGGCGATTCGAACGACTACGTCGGCAAGGGGCTGTCGGGCGGCAAGCTGGCGATCGCGCCGTCGCCGAAGTCGACGTTCAAGGCCGAGGAGAACGTCATAATCGGCAATACGGCGTTGTATGGCGCGACCGGCGGCGAAGCGTACATCAGCGGCATCGCCGGCGAACGGTTCGCGGTCCGCAACAGCGGCGCGAAGATCGTCGTTGAGGGCGTTGGCGACCACGGCTGCGAATATATGACAGGGGGACGCGTCGTCGTGCTGGGCGTGACGGGAAGGAACTTTGCGGCCGGGATGTCGGGCGGGATCGCCTACGTCTATGACGAGGCGGGAGATTTCTACAAGCGCTGCAACCTCGAGATGGTGAAGCTGGAGCGGCTGGAGAACGCCATGGAGATCGCCGAGCTGGAGACGCTCATTCGGCGCCATGTCGATTACACGGGCAGCAAGCGCGGCGAGGCCGTGCTGGCGGACTGGTCCGGCAATGTCGGGAGGTTCGTCCGCGTCATTCCGAAGGACTACCAACGGATGCTGGAGCAGATCGACAAGATGCATGCATCGGGTCTGGAGGGCGAGGCAGCCCTGCTCGCGGCCTTCGAAGCCAATATGCGCGATCTGGCGCGTGTCGGCGGCAATTAATCGTACGGCAAGAACGGAACGGGAACTGCCCCTGCGGCGGTTCCCGTTCTGTTTGCGCTTCTGACGGGAGAGTGCCTGGTTGCTGCCGGGTTCGGCATCTCGGGAAAGCCGAACGGGAGAAGGACGCCTAGGCTCCTCAGAGTGACACGGAGAGCCGGTGCCGTGCAGGTGCAGGTGTTGCTACTGCGCCGGTGGTGATGAATAGATGCAATTATGCAGGTATTCCGTCCGAATAGGAGTTGGCAGCTGAAATGCCTGCAAATGCAGGAATCTTATCGTGTGAGCACGAGCATGCGGTTATGCGATTCAAGGTGCGATACGACGTCTTTCGTATTGGGCACTTTCGAATGGTCGGGATGACGGGTCCTATGGAGGGCGACCTAACGTCTTATGTGACTTTAATAGAACTTATACGGATTCGACAAAAATAGAGTGGCTCAGCATACATCAAACGACAGACACGGGGAAAGTTGTTCGCTATAATGACGATATTGCTGAGGGGAGACGGGCAAAGAGAGATATGAATCGAGGCTGGGAGTGTGGGTATGCTTAACCGTGGAGAAACTGAACTAGAGACTGTTACACAGGAAAAGATCGAACTCGATGTGTGGGATGTTCTAGAGCAGCTGGGAATTTCAAAAGCCAAGTGGTTGGAGTACGCCATGCCGGATTACCAGGAATCGGCCTCAGGAGAATAAACCGCGCTTCAAGCGGTAGCGGGATCGGCAAGTACGGCAATGCGGCGCGGCTGCATGCGAGTTGCCGGTCCCTTATTATGTTGAAGCGTTCGACAAGGAGCACGGGTCGCGATCAAGCCTCGGATTATGAGGCTTTTTTACATTTAACGATGCGAGATGATGTCGCTTTCACGGTTTCTTTTCAAAAAAATGCTTGACATGTTACAGATTGTATCGTAAATTTAAGGCAATTGATGATACGAAATGTATCTGGCTGGACGTACGGCAGAGGATGGATTACGCATGATTCTATTCTATTCGTAAGCGAGGTCGGTAGGCATGGTTGCAGGGGAAGAGACGCGCCGCAGCGAGGCGCAGCGGCTCAAATTTCCGGGAATGGCTTGGGCGAGCTTATCGGTAAGCAGCGTGGCCGGACGCAAGGTACGATCCGGCATCAGGCCGGTGCTGATCATGAACTTGAGTGCCGAGGGACTCGGATTCATCACTTCCCTGGAGCTTCCTGTCAGGCAGGATTACCGACTGGGCTTCGAGTTCGAGCTAGACGGCAGACGGCTCAAGGTCGAAGGCGAGGTTGCGTGGAAGAACCCGGAGGAGAATCTGTTCCTGTACGGCGTCAAGCTGCTGCTGGACGAGGGTGACAGACAGGTGCTCCGCCAGGCGATGGAACGAAGGCTTCAGAAGCTGGCGCCGGGCGTGGTCGCCATCCATGATCTCTACCGGCGGATGTCCGAGTACGAGGTGCATGCGAAGGAATTGACGCCGCTATTGGATCAGTGCAGGTAAGCAGCGACGACAGGCGAGGGATGTTCAGGATAAAGGAGTAGATTCGACGTGATTGATACGAATTGTCACATTTTGCCGGGTCTAGACGACGGCGTGGAAACGTGGGAGGAAGCGGTTCGAATGGCGAGGGTTGCCTCCTTCGGCGGCATCGACACCATCGTCGCGACTCCGCACCATGCTAAAGGCAGCTACTTCAATCCATCGCTGACGGTGCGGTCCTCTGTGAAGCGGCTGAACGAGAAGCTCGAGGCCGCCGGCGTGCCGGTGCTCATCCTGCCGGGGCAAGAATACCGGTTGCAGCCCGATTATCGCATCGCTCACCTGGGCGGTCAGTTGCAGGCGCTGGGGAGCAGCCATTACCTGCTCGTGGAGCTGCCGAACGGCGGTCTGCCGGATTACCTCGGCGAATTCGTCGACTACATGCTCAGCTTCGGAATTACGCCGATCATCGCGCATCCGGAGCGGAACAAGACGTTCATGCGGAGA
>JAEZCJ010000175.1 GCA_023433615.1 Bacillota bacterium
GAATCCGAACGGAACAAGAGAAAGTTCGTCCAGCGCTTTTTTGTCGTCGGATATTATGCATCCGAATGGGCAAGGGGTGAAGGGGCGCAAGCTACGGGTCTTGTTTAAGACGACCGCACTTCGCGTCGGTTCCCGCTACTGCAGGTCATCGATTGTGCCTACGGCCGACAGGCGCGACACCACCTCGCCTCCGTCGTTATCCAGTGCCGCCCACACTCTTCCGTCCGGTGTAACGGCCAGCCCTTCCACTTTCTCGAACGGCGCGAATTCGGCGCTCACATCCAGCTTCAGCTGCTTCTTCACGACCGATGCAGCTACATCCGAACCGGCTTTGGTCAGCGTGTTGAACGGTTTAAGCCCTTTGAGATTGAAGGTGTAGACCGCCTTCAACTTGATGTCGCCGCCGATCATCTTATCCCGCTCGATGACAGCATACGTATCGCGTCCTACATGAACGATCTCGGACAGTCCGATCCAATCCCCATCCTGATCGGTGGATTCGAGCGGATACAGGTAGAAGTCCCATGCGTTCAGCTTCAGGTCATAGCGGGCGATTCTCGCATACTTAATGCCATTAACTTCTTCGTCTCCCGCATATTCGCGTTGAATGGCAGCAACCAAGTAACGTCCGTCCGACGAGATCGCGACGCCTTCGAAGCCGTTATTGCGAATGAAGCCGCCGTCTTGCGAATCGATGGCTCGCGGCAGCGCGATCTTCCGCAGCACATCCCCTGTCGCATCAACCTGAATCAGCTCGTTCTGCATATAGGATGCCTTGCCGAATGCGGCATTCCCTTCGCTAGCCAGCCAGAAGCCGGCCTGTCGGCCTGCTGCGATCGAAGTATCGCGCACGATTCCTTCCATGTCAATCTTCGCCGGCTCACCGCCTTCGCTGATGCTTGCATACGGCGCAAGCTTCGCCCAACCGCCGTGCAACTGCACTTTGTAGATGGCAGGCTCCATGGCCACGTCAGGAACTGCGTATAGCACTTTGCTATCGGCAGCATCAGCCGCAAGACCGGATATCGCAGACCAGGATACGTTCGCATCGGCTACGATTGTCGGACTTGTATGTGGCGCAATATACCTGCCTTGGACCCCTTCATAAATATGGATCGTTCCGGAGGCTTCGTCGGAAGTCAGGAACAATCCGCGCTGCGGAACAGCCAGCAATCCTTCCGGCTCCATGCCTGTCGGCAGAAGCTGGATCAGCTTCGGCGCTGCGGGCTTCGCGATATCGTACACGGCAACGAACGACCCGCGCTCCGAACCGACGAACGCGAATTCGCGATTGCCGTATACGCCCGTCTCCACGCCTTCAACCTCGATCCCCTTCGCATCCGAACGCCCGTCGGGATACTGCCCATACGAGACGGCTTTCTGCTCTAGCGCGCCGCGATCCGTCCACAGCAGCTTGCCGTCTGGACACCAGGCGCTCCATCCCCGTCCGCCCGTGTAATCCATCTCGCCTTCGTCCGCCGTATAGAGCACCGTTCCATCCGCGTTCCATGCGATCGCGTCAGGCATCCTCGAGCCTGCATAAGGCTCGTCCCGAACATCGTTAGGGTAAGAATCGGTCATCGAGATGCGTTCATCATCCGTCAGGTCAGCCTTCCGATTCGCGACTACGCCGGATGCGTGCAGGCTTAGCAGCTTCGCGGCGGCAACATCGATCAGCGCGAAGCCGTTGTTCTCCTGCAAGGTTACCGCCGCACGACCATTCTTGATGTCGACGAACTCCGGCTGCGGATCATCCGGGAACAAGAGGCCCGCTGCCTGCATGTCTGCGGTATCGAACCGGATGTCCTGTACCTTCGACAGGCTCACGTCCGCGAGATCAAGCGCAATGACTTGCACGTATCCCGGTTCGCTGATGTCGCCTTCTTGACCAGGCGCGTCCTCATCCAGCTTCATGCCTTCGTCATTGACGATGACAGGCTCGTTCTCGATCGCCACAACGGCAGTTAACGTTCCGTTAAGGGCGACTAACGCGATCGAATCCGGGTGCGTCCCGATCGACAGCTCGCTCGCGATCTTGCCTGCAGCGATATCGATGGCTACAAGCTTGCCCGGACTTAGCACCGGCTGCTCGCCGACCTCGCGCTTGGACGTGATCACGACCGCAATAGCCGTCTTGCCGTCCGGCGTTACGGCGATGCTCGTCGGCTCTCCGCCTACGGGTATCGCCGCGATTAGCTTCGGCGCTGCCGCCTTGTTGAGATCCACAATGCCTACGTTGCCGTCGCCGGCATTCGTGTACAGCAGCTTGCGACCGTCTGGCGTCGCTGCCATAATTTCGGCCACTCCGCCGGAAGGGACATGGAATGTTGTTACGGGGCGGAATGAATCCACCGTGTAGCTAGCCGTTGCCGCGTGGCCGGCAGCCCCAACTAGTACGCCAGCCAGCAATAGACTGCTAAGTACGGCCGCGAATTGCTTCTTCATCGCTGCTTCTCTCCCTATTATCGAATATAAGCAACGATAGTATGGGGGATAAGCGTTCGAGCAAGATGTGCTTGAAGTAACGATTCTGTAAATTTGCTTGAACATGGAATAGGACCCCGCTGGCGCGGAGTCCCTGTAAGTTCAATACATATAGCGTTAATCCAGTACGGCCGTAATATGCTTGGTCGTGACCGACCAGTGCGAGGTGTTCCAGACCGACTTGCCGTCCTTGAACAGAATGATCTGCGGCGACGCGTGCGTAACGGACAAGTCTTCGGCGATCTGGTTCGACACCGGACGCGATTCGATGACCTTTACAAGCGCATACTCCGTCTCTTCGTTCGGCTTCTGCTGAAGATATGCTTCGTATTCCTCGAGCGCGCTGGAGCTTACCGGGCATCTCGTGCTGTGCTTCAGCAGGAGCACTTGCTTGTTGCTGGAGGCCGCCTTCAGTTCTTCCCACTGCTCGACCGTCGTAATTTCCTTCCATGCCGGCATCGTTCAGTCACTCCTTCTCATTCTAATAGTATGGCGAGATCAATACATATACGATGATACCCGTGAAGCTGACATACAGCCAGATCGGCATGGTCCACTTCGCGATCTTGCGATGCTTCGCGATCCGGTTGCCCAGACCGTAGGTGACGGAGATCAGTGCCAGCGGCACGTTCACGACCGCGAGAATAATGTGCGTAATCAAGATGAACAGATACACGGCGCGCATCGCGTCGCTGCCGCCGAACGTCGTCGGTTCCGTCAGGTAATGGTAAGTCACGTACGTGACCAAGAACAAGAACGTCGATACGAATGCGGCCCAGATGAACGTCCGATGCATCTTGATGTTCTTCCGCTTAATGGCAGCGAGCGATATCACCAAGAACGAGAACGTGAAGCAATTGTAGATGGCGTTCATGAGCGGCAGCAGCGTGACGTCGAAGCCGATCTCGCCATCGTAGCCCGGCAAGAAGAACAAAGCCGCGATGATGCCGACTAACACGAATGTAAAGATGAAAATGATGGGGATCCAATTGCGCCCCTGACTGCTCGACATGCCTATATCCTCCTCTAGTCCGACAACCTCTGCTCTTAATGTAGACATTTTTCGCACGGAATTCAACCGCCGCCGCTGGCGATCTGTAACAATTTTTCGAACGATTAATTAACGATGCTTGAAGGTGAGCGTTACATCCAGCAATTCGGAGCGGCTCGCAATACGGAACGGCGGCCCCCAGAGGCCGAACCCCGATGAGACGAGCACATGCATGCCCTTCTTGTTCATATAGCCCCAATCGAGTTCGAACAAGCGCTTCGTAATCCAATGGTTCGGAGCGAATTGACCGCGATGCGTATGGCCGCAGAGCAGCAGATCCGCTCCGGCGGCGGCAGCAGCTTCGAACTGATGGGGCTGATGGTCCATGAGCAGAATCGGCAGCGCGGGATCCAACGCCTCGAGGAGCTGCTTCGTCGGCAGCCTGCCGCCCTGCGCCGCGCTCTCCGATGTTTTATCCTTGCGGCCGGCCACGTGGAATCGGCCTTCGATCGTAACCGTCTCGTCCCGCAGCACGCGAATGCCTATGGCATCCATGGCTTGCACATATTCTGCGATATGTCCGCCGTAATATTCGTGATTGCCCAATACGGCATATACGCCGTAGGGCGCTTGCAGCCTGCTCATCTGCTCGGCCATGTTGTTGCGCTTGAAGGGTTCGATATCGTCGTCGATGACGTCGCCGGGCAGCAGGATCAGATCGGGCTTGAGCTGCTCCACCTTCTGAATCAGCCGCTTCAGATGCCGATTGCCGACAATGTTGCCGAGGTGGATGTCGGACGCGACCAGAATCCGGAGGCTATGCAGCCCGCCTGCCGACTTCGGCACTTCAAGCCGATGCTCCCGAACGACCGGGGACCAGGCGTTGCGCCAACCGCGAATTAAGATGAGTACGAGCACCGCAAGCACGCCGTATCCCACATATTCGATATAGATCGCCGGTTCCGCTCCGCCCCGCTTCAGCAGCCAAGACAGCACATCGGCCAAGGGCAGCAATAGGAATGCGAATTCCATTACGGCAAAATAGCCGGCACCGATGACCTTAATGAGGCGCCCGACAGGTCCGCGGATTATTCTCGCGCGACCGATCAAATATCCGAAGACAACGACCGCGAACGGGATCCAGTATAGCAGCGGCGGAATGCCGCCTGCGGCCTCGTTCAGGAATACGTAGCCGTTCCAGCCGATATAGGCGTTGATTCCGGTGAACAGCAGCAGGATGAACGAGAAGATGAAGACCATTTTGGGTGACATAATAGTGGAAGCGACGCCCCTTTCTCCTTCGCATTCTACCATAACCCGCCAACGGCTCTCAAACGAATCGCATCTTGCCGAATCCGCTGGGTATTCGATATAATCACGTTTAGTGCTTATCGGACCCGGCTTACCTGAGAGTGGTCAGCCACCTACTAACTGAATACGGAGGTTTATCATCTTGTACAAGCAGCTTCAGCCTACCTGGTTCTCCAACACGAGAAGCGATATTCTGTCAGGCATCACGGTCGCGCTCGCACTCATCCCTGAGGCTATCGCCTTCTCCATTATCGCTGGGGTCGATCCGATGGTCGGTCTCTACGCGTCGATCTGCATCGCGATCGTCATCGCCTTCGCTGGCGGCCGTCCGGGCATGATCTCCGCCGCTACCGGCGCCATGGCCCTGCTCATGGTCACGCTCGTGAAGGACCACGGCGTCGAATACCTGTTCGCAGCGACGCTGCTCACGGGCGTCATTCAGTACGTCCTGGGCATACTGAAATTAGGCAGGCTCGTCACCTTCATCCCGCAATCCGTCATTATCGGCTTCGTGAATGCGCTGGCCATCCTAATCTTCATGGCGCAGCTTGTCCACTTCGAAGGACAGGGCTGGCTCATGTATGCGCTTGTCGCGCTCACGCTGGCCATCATCTACCTGCTGCCGCTCGTTAGCAAAGTTATTCCGTCCGCGCTTGCCGCCATCATCGTCGTCTCCATTCTGACGATATCGCTTGGACTCGATGTCCGCACAGTAGGCGACATGGGGCAGCTATCCAATCTGCCGCCGTTGTTCCATATTCCGCAAGTGCTGTGGACGCTCGAGACGCTCTGGATCATTTTCCCTTACTCGTTATCGCTCGCATTCGTCGGCATACTCGAGTCGCTGCTTACGGCGACGATCGTCGATGAGATGACGGACACGGGCAGCGACAAGAACCGCGAGATCAAGGGTCAGGGGCTCGCGAATATCGTGACCGGCTTCTTCGGCGGCATGGCAGGCTGCGCGATGATCGGGCAGTCCGTCATCAACGTGAAGTCCGGCGGGCGCACGCGCCTCTCCACGCTGACGGCCGGCGTATTCTTACTGATCCTGCTGCTCTTGCTCGGCAACGTGGTGACTCGGATTCCGATGGCCGCGCTGGTCGGCGTCATGTTCATGGTCTCGATCGGCACGTTCGATTGGCAGTCGCTGCGCAAGCTGAACCGCGTGCCGCGTCCCGACGCGGTCGTCATGATCGTCACCGTATCGATCGTCGTCGCTACCCACAACCTCTCCTACGGCGTGTTCGCCGGCATCGTGCTGAGCGCGGTCATCTTCGCTTGGCGCATGGCACGCATTCGTGCCGTGGAACACGTGACGGCTGACGGCAAGAAGTACGTCGTCTCCGGGCAGCTGTTTTTCGGTACGATGACGCACTTCGTGGGATTGTTCCGCTACCAAGAGGATCCGCAGCATGTGGTTGTCGATTTTGCCCATTCGCATGTGTGGGATCAATCGGCCGTTACGGCTATCGCCAAAATGATCGCGAAATACGAGCAGCTTGGCAAACGCGTGACGGTCGAGGGATTAAATGAGGAAAGCAGGCAAATAATCGATCGCATCGGACTAGGCACGACGAGCGGCGGACATTAATTAATACGACGAAGGGTCTTGCGCCGTGATCACGCAGCCATAAGGAAGAGCCCCCGCTCGCGCAGGGGCTCTTCTTCAACCCGTTAGGCCGGCATCGCGATGCGCTGCGTTTCGTAAAGAGGGAATGCTTGGCGGAACTTACAAGCGCGTGCAGCCGACGGCTGAATGCGGCAAGCCGCGAGCGGAGCTCCTCTTCGTTCGCGTAACGCTCTTCTTGCCAGACCAGCATCGCTTGACGTCTGTATTCCGTATCGTTCATCGAACAACATCTCCATCGTCTCGCGCAGGTATCAGTAAGCGATTGCCTATCCTATATTCAGCATAACGCAATGCATGTTGATCGCTATTGTTCTCCGAATTTTCAATCAACGTTACCGGTTGGATTGGCTCAATGACGCGAGCCCAATATCAACCAGTATGTACAAGAAGATGAATTGCAATTCATCCGCAAACAAGGTATCTTTAAGGGATGGCAGGATACCAATCTTGAGGGGAGGCCATGAACACCGTTGGCTTATGAAGTGTTAACGAATGCTGTTGAAGATCTCGGCTATGCCGCATTCTTCCTGGCGCTCTGCCTCGGTCTGATCGGGCTTCCGATTCCGAACGAAGCGGTCGTCATGACCGGCGGCGCACTCGCGGCTACCGGCTTGCTTGCTCCCGTCCCTGCATTCATCGTCATTTATCTGGGCATCTCTTGCGGCCTTACCTTCGGTTACGGCGTCGGACGCGCCGCCGGCTCACAGCTAGGCAAGCGGCTTGAACGCAAGAAGAACTTCGCGAAATTTCTAGCCTCGTCGCAGCGGCTAAGCGAACGCTATGGCAGCATGGCTATCAGTATGTCGATCTTCCTGCCGCTCCTGCGCCACATTACCATGTATGCAGTCGGCCTTAATAAATTGCCTTACCTGCGGTTTGCTCCGTTCGCTTACGTGTCGGCCTTCTTATGGACGCTGGCTTACTTCTTGATCGGAACCTACGTCAGCGAATATGTCGTGACGATCGGCGATCAAGTGAACCGCTACGGGATGCTGCTCGTATGGGTCATCCTCGGCGTCGGCGCCGGATACGCCGTCTATCGTTTCTTCGCTGCCCGCAGACGCAAAGATGAGCGCACCCTGAATTCTTGATCAGGTGCGCTCTTCTTTTTTGAAATAATGAATGCTCGCTTCGAGAGATCCGTCTTGGATCGTCCATACGCCGAAGGAATAGGTGCTTTGCCGCCGCTTATCGGTTGGCGACCCCGGATTGAACAGCAACATGCCGTTCCTCTTCTTGTAGAGCGGGATATGCGAATGCCCGAATAGGATGACATTCACCTTCTCCCTGCGAAACGCATCCACGGCCCGGGATTCCGTCGTTCCCTGCACGCCATGTCCATGGACGATGCCGATCCGAATGCCGCCCAGCTCCAGCAGCTTCTTATAGCCGAATTGCTTGACCAGCTCCTGCCCGTCATTGTTGCCGGCCACGCCTTCCAGCGGCGCATGCTTGGCGAGCATGTCGGCAATCGCCGGAGTCGTCCAATCGCCGGCATGCAGAATGTAGTCGGCCGTGCCAAGCGCCTTGACGACCGGTGACGGCAGCGACTTGGCGCTGCGCGGCATATGCGTATCCGATAGTACGACAATTCGCATGCTATACGCTCCCCTCCATGCTTCGATAGTCGTTACCCAACCCGTCAGTTCCGATGTTGTAATGCTATTATTGTACGCACATATGAAAGAACCAAGACCAGCATAACAGCCGGTCTTGGCTCAGTCCGCGAATTATTCGCCTATACCTGCTTCCTTGCCTGCGTCAGCTGCGTCCTTATCCGTCGCAGGCGCAAGCGTATTGTCGATCGTCGCTTTCGCTTGCACTTCCGTGAGCCATGCACTGGCAAGCTCGCCGATCTGCTGGTCTTCGAGCTGCTTGCGAATGGCATCTTGGTTATCCTCCAGAGCGGCTGCCTTCGCTTCCATACGGTCCGTCACCTGAATGATATGGAAGCCGTAACCGGTCTCCGCGATGCCGAGCTCGCCCTTCTGCAGCCCGAACGCCACGTCCTCGAAGCCTTGCTCCATCGCGCCCCGCGGGAAGAAATCGAGGTCGCCGCCGAGATCCTTCGAGCCTGTATCGAGCGAATTATCGGTCGCCAGCGCCGCGAAATCTGCTCCGCCCTGAATTTCCTTCAGCAGCGTGTCCGCTTCCTGCTTCGTAGCGACAAGGATATGGGATGCGCGTACCTGTTCCTGAATATCGTAGGATGCCTTGTTCGCGTCAAAATATTGCTTCACTTCATCATCCGTGACGGTGACGTCCTTGGCTACGATCTTCTCGACAGCCAATTGGTTCCCGATCTGCTCGCGCAGCTGCTCGATCGTGTAGCCGTAATTCGTCAGCTCCGACTCGAATGCTTCCTGCGAATCGTACATCGCCGTGATGGTCGCGAGCTCTTCGTCGATCTCTTCTGCCGTCGCGGTCACGTCGGCTTCGGCAACGGCCTGCTGAACGACGAGCTCGTTGATCATGCCCTCCAGTGTCTGCGCGCCGCCCAGCGCGATCAGCTTGTCAAACAGCTCGTCCTTGCTGATTTTCTCGCCGTTGACGGTTGCTACCGTCTCCTGTTTTCCGGCGAACGGCGGTTGAATAAGCACGACTATAAGTGCGACGGCTAGCAAGATCGACGCAATCATCCATCCGCGGCCGCCGTTCTTCGCTGGGGCGGCCGAAGCTGCTGTAGCTGTCTCGCCTGCAGTGCGTTCGTTCACGTCGTTGTCCATTCCTTCGTCGGTCGGTTGGTCCTCAACGCTGTCTTGCTCGATCTCCAATTCGCGTTCCTTGCGTTCCTGCTCGTTCCATTCGGATCCTTCATTCGGTTTGTCGCTCATGCTTCTTAATGAACCCCTTTCCAGGCTTGTCTGCCGTATGTTATCCACTGTACCACATGAAGCGCTCTTCGCGCCTTAAAGAAACCTGAAATTCAGATAAAAATCGATAAGCGTTAACCGAAATGAAATTGTATGTCGACCATTTCCGTAGTATACTCGGTAACATACTCTGTTCACGGAGGTTCGCAACCCCTATGATTGCCAGCCGCAGAAAAGAACCGTTTCGCTATCAATTCACGGATTCCGAGATCTGCTACTTCCAAATCTCGATGTTGAACGGCAGCCTGATCGCGACCAAGCCGGCGCAAGCCGAGCTGATCGATTGGCATAAGAGCGGGTGCAAGCTACGGTCGGAGCTTGATCTTCGCCTGACGATCAACGAGGTGCAGGTCATGATCGAGTTCCCCTTCGCCGAGCAGGAGCCGATCCAAGTGAGCGGCAGCATCCGCTGGCAAAATTCCGAAGATGCCTATCACTATTACGGGGTCATGTTCGACGCCGACGAAGAGCTGAAGGAGCGCATTAAGGTGGAAATTCGCCGATTGGCGGCAGCACGCAGGATCAACGCTGTGTAATCGCGCATAAGCAAGAAGGGAAGCAACCGCTCATGCCGGCTGCTTCCCTTCTTGCTTATGCGTTAAGGAATATATTGCTGCACGATCCGGACGAGCTTGCCTTCCCGGAACGTGATGTGGTATGGATAATCCTTCAGATTCCAAGCTTCTTCGTCCGCGAGCAATTCGGCGAAACGTTCTGCCGTCACCGCTTCGTTCCACACGATATCGGCCTCGAGCATATTGCCGCTGCGGTTATAGATCTGCATCAACACGCTTGCGCCGGGCGCTGCGATCAACGTCTCTATTCCCTCATTCGCCGGCACGATGTAATACCCGTCAGGCGTCTCGCTCACGCCGGCATCCGGTTCGTGAATCAGGAGCTGCTTGTCGGCCTCTTCGCCGGTATACCATTCGATTCGCTCCGCTTGCAGGATGAGCTGACCGCCATGCAGCGCTGCTTCATGGATATAATAGGTCAGCGTAGATTCGACGGGCGCTGCGGGCTTGACCGCTTCCTGCCCTGCATCCGCCGATCCGAAGTGAAATACGCATAAGATTGCCACGCCGATTGCCGCTAACGTCCTCTTCATCCCGCTCACATCCCTTTGCCTCGAATCATGGTCTCCTACTATATGACGATCGAGGCCCGGTTAATGTTTCAATTCAGAGCGATCAGCGAGGCAAAAATATAGTCGTGCAGCAGTTGTCTGGAACGTATCGCGGCATTGCGGCCGGACAAGCTCTTGCGTACGACGGCAACGAGACGATGTTCAGGCGCGACGGCTAGATATTGTCCGCCGTAACCGAAGGCAAAATAGTATTGCGGCACTTCCGGCGATTGCCCCGAGGAGACCCACCAATGGTAACCGTATTGGCCGTAGATGGAGGGCTTGTAGTTCGCCAGCCCCTTCGAATGCGGGCGGGTCGCGGCATTCACCCATTCCGGGGACACGATTTGCCTTCCGTCCCAGCTGCCGTTATTCGCATGAAGAACGCCTAGCTTCGCAAGATCATGCGAGGATAGATGCAGTCCCGTCCCGCCTTCGATCAGCCCTTGATGTACATTCCACTTCACGCGTCGGATGCCGAGCGGCTCGAAGAGCACAGTCTTCGCGTATTGCAGCGGATCCTGCTTCACGGCAGCCGCCAGAACGGCTGCGAGAAGATGCGATCCACCAGAGTTATACGTGAACGCCTCTCCCGGCTCATGGACAATCGGACGTTCCAGCACATATCGAATGCCGTCCTCTGCCTGTTTCAGCTGTTTATAGGGCTTATCGAAATCCGGCCAGTCGAACCCCGGCGTCATGGCTAGGAGATGCTTCAGCTTCACGTTCGCTAGCTTGTCGCTGCCAGGAAGCTGCGCAAGCGGCAAGTAATCGGCGAGCGGTTGGTCGATGCTCGCGATATGGCCTTCATCGACCGCTATGCCGATCAAAGTCGCGAGCACGCTCTTCGTACAGGAATAGATCGCCGTAGGCCGATCGGTATCCGCTTCATGCCACTCCCAAACCGAATGGGCATCCTTGGCGACGAATATCGAGCGAATGCCCCACTCGCTCGCCACGCCGTGCATCGCATCCAGACGCTCGCG
Organism: Bacillota bacterium; assembly: GCA_023433615.1. Classification (GTDB taxonomy): domain Bacteria; phylum Bacillota; class Bacilli; order Paenibacillales; family Paenibacillaceae; genus Paenibacillus_I. The sequence goes on from JAEZCJ010000175.1 coordinate 11,405, forward strand.
GTTCAGACCTCTCTCTTCCGGAGCCGCCTGCGGGAGTCGCAGCGCTGATCTTGTTGATGGCCGCTTAGCTGTCGGCGCTGTCATGCCCATCGTGTCTAATCCACCTCTCTTGGGATCGAATCGATCGGTTGTCATACATTATTGGAATCTCTGTATAGGCTGTCCGAAAAGCTGCGGCTATCATTCACGTTCAGCCGTTATCCGGAACAGGCTCCTCGGGATGGATGCGGTAATGCTGCAGACAGAAGAGGCGAAAGCCGAGCTGTTCGTACATCGCGATGGCAGGTTGATTATCGCGGAGCACCTGCAGCAGCAGCCGCTCTGCTCCTTGCCGCTGCGACCATTCCGCGACGGCGCGCATAATCGCGCTTGCGGCGCCTTTGCGCCGATGCTGTTCGGCCGTCACGATGTTGTAGATAATCGTCCATCCCTCCGACGATACGGCTGTGCCCACTGCAGCCGTCTGACCGGCGACGACGGCGCGCAAGTAAACTTTGGGATGCGGCATATCCGCGAATAGCTTCGCATAAGCGGGCCTTCGGCCGATCGGGAACTGCTCTAGCGCGAGGAATTCATCGAGCCAGCGTTCATCCGACACTGCGAGCAGTTCGATGTCGATCTCAGAACTTGAAGTCTCGTTCGACCGTGAAGCTCTTAAGAGTCGATCGCCGTCCGCTTTCTTCAGCATGCATGGATAAGCCGCTCTGTAGCCATGTGAAGCCAACAGCTCATCCAGCCCTTCCGGCGAGTGATCGCTTATGTAGTAGCACGGCAGCAAGCCGCTCCGCCGATAGTAAGCTTCGATCTCGGTTAACCAGACCGCCGGGTCGCAGGCAGGCATGCGGCCAAGCGTCATTACGCTGTTCGCGCGTTTCGTTACGCCTCCGTAATGCGTCCTGAGCAGCCATCCCTCGTACTGCACCGACTGGCTTGCAGGCCAACAAGCCAATGCTAGCCGCTCAATCGCGCGGCCATCCGGCATCTCTTCCATTCACACCCTCCCCTTCTCGATGGCCTGACTGGCTGCTGAAGATCCCACCGCCTGGAGGCTGCATGTTTAATTCGCCGGCCCATGCGAAGAGCTGTCCCTGACTGTGCCACTCATGCGCGACGAGACGTCGCAGCACATCGCCGTAGCCGTATCCGCGTCGATCTCCGTCTGCCATGTCCACATACCGGATCGAAGCGTCGATCTCCGGCGACCACGCGAGAACCGTCTCTTCCACGAGCGGGCGAAGACGTTTCGACAGCGTACGCAGCGTATCCAGATCGCGATGCTCTTCATAGCTATAATGATGTTCTGTGCCGTACGCTAATGCGCGGATCCAGTATTGCTCCGTGTCCACGATATTGAATAAGCCCCGCAGAATGGAGCCTGTCCCGCCGAAACGGCCTGAGGTAAGTTCGACCTGCGGGACATCTTCGCACCAACGGAACCATTCGTCCCTGAACTTCCATTTCTGATGGAACAACGCAATCATGACACGATCTCCTTCGCTGTTGAATGGTTCTCGATTGTTAGGAAGGCTTGCCTAGCTATTCCGACTCATGATATGATTGCACCCGCAATCCTCCTATTACCGAGGTGATGGTCATGATTAGAGGACGATTCGCGCCTACGCCTTCGGGCGAGATGCATATCGGCAACGGGCGGACAGCGCTGCTTGCGTGGCTGCAGATCCGCCATGCCGGCGGCGAATTCGTGCTGCGCATGGAAGACATCGACGGCCCGCGGTCGAGAATCGCGCTGGCCGAGCAGATTCTGTCCGATCTTCGCTGGCTCGGGCTGGACTGGGATGAAGGACCCGACGTAGGCGGTCCATACGGGCCGTATACGCAATCCGAGCGTCTGCCTCGCTACGAGCAGGCTGTCGAACGATTATTAGCCGCAGGACTGCTCTATCCATGCTACTGCAGCAGAGCGGAGCTGCTGTCTGTCGCGAGCGCGCCGCATGGCCTGGACGCGGAAGGTCCCGCTTATGCAGGCACTTGCCGTAGCTTGTCCGAGTCCGAACGCGCGGAACGCGCCGCGCGTAAGACCCCTTCCTTGCGCTTCACCATGCCCATGAAGTCCATCCGATATCACGATGAGGCGGCAGGTGCATGCAGCTTCCCTCCCGGCGCAGGCGGCGATTATGTCGTCCGCCGTGCAGACGGCATCATCAGCTATCAGTTGGCTGTCGTGCTCGACGATGCCGATATGCGAATCACAGACGTGCTGCGCGGATACGATCTGCTTGATTCGACGCCCAGGCAGCTTATGCTCTATGAAGCCCTGGGGCTTGAAATTCCGCGCTTCGCGCATGTGCCGCTATTGCTCGGCGATGACGGGAAACGTCTCGCGAAGCGTCACGGCGCACTTTCGCTTCGCGCGCTTCGCGAGAACGGCGTGCCGCCGCAGCGTGTCATCGGTGCCCTTGCATCCGTCAGCGGACTTCATGATCGGATCGAAGCGATCGATGCAAGCGAATTAATCGACGGCTTCTCATTGGATAAGATTCCAGCCGAGCCGGTCAGGGTTAACCAGTCTTGGCTTGATGAACTCGCGGGACCCCGGCATTAACCGCATGCCGATTAAGCCCGTGCTTGTCCGGCATGCAGATCGTAGTCAGCCAAGGCTTGCAACAGCCTTCGCGCATGGGAACGATCGAGTCTCACGGTTACGTAGGAAGGCGAGAATCCGCCGTCATTGGTCTCCAGAATTAGGCTGCCGTCTTCTTGGTCCATACGAACCGTGATCATTTCTTCTTCGAACAGCGTCTTCCATTGCATAGCGGCAATTCCCCCGTAAGTTAGATAAAGTTCGCTTTGCACAGCATACCAAATTTTCTTGCTATTGGGAACGGCTGCAGTGCACGATTGCGGCCTCAGCCGTCAACGCGGATCGAAGATTGCTCCGCTTCCCGTTCATCGCTATTTGCCGCGGCCTCGCCCGGTATTGCTGCATTACGATTATGAGCCCCTTCAGGCGATACCTCAATTCCTTGCTCTTGAAGCTGTTGAACGACAATTTCGAATAGAATACCCATCAGCAACATCCTCCTCTTTCTCCGACCTTCCCATCGTATGTCGATAGCTGTATATTCATGCCGGACGAACGTCCGAATCCGCTAATTTTGGGCACAAGCCGCGGGCATTCGGAACGACAGAACCCCTCCGCCTGTTAGGCGAAGGGGTTCTGTCTGAGGGTTATGTCAACGACCTGCTGGATGCGGCCTTATCCCGCGGCAGGAGGCGTGAACACGCGCTGAGCGAATTCGTTATCCATCATGAAGAATGCGTTGCCGTCCTGATCGATTCTCTTCAGCTTATGAATGATGCCGTCGAACATGGACTCTTCTTCCACTTGCTCGTCAATGAACCATTTCAGGAATTGAATCGTAGCATGCTCGCGATCGTTCATCGCAAGATCGGATAGATGATAGATCCGTCTAGTAACTTCCTTCTCGTGCTCGTAGGCATGCTCGAATGCTTCGAGCACCGAACCGTATTCGTTGCGAGGCGTATCCATGCCGGATACCGAGACGCGAACGCCGCGATCATTCAGATACTTGTATAGCTTCATCGCGTGGAACCGTTCTTCCTCGGCTTGCACGATGAAGAAGTTCGCGAACCCGTCCAAGCTCTCTCCCGAGCAATAGCCGGCCATCGCCAAGTACACTTGTGCGGAAGCAAATTCAAAATTCATCTGATCATTCAATGCTTGGCTTAACTTGTCATTCATGTCGCAGCACCTCAACCTTTCTCGTCGCATCTGGATCCTACATTCGGTAACCAGTTCTAAGATTACCAGAAATGCGACATGAATAACAATGCTGCGTCGCGAATGCCGACTAGCATGCCATGCCGTCCGACATGGTCGTCCTATACCAGGACGCCTGCCTCTTCCTGACGGGATGCCTCGATGATATGCTTCAACTCGGCGTAGAGCTGATCCGGCGATGAAGCGCATATGAAGTTGCCCTTGCCTAGACGCGCGATACACTGCTTGTGGCATTGCTTGCAATGGCCGAGGCAGTCCTTCCGCTTCTGCTTCACATCCGGATACTCCCGCCGCAATTCTTTATATACCGCCTTGGACCCCAGCCTCTCGTTCCGACAGCAATACTTGATCGTCTTCATCGGGACGCTCCTTCTTCCATCGGGTATCTTGCTGCTACTCCCCATTCTAAATGATATTGATTCTCAATGTCAATGGGGAATTCAGCAGTCTTGTACCCACCTGTTCAGAGAAGGATCTACCGGGAAGGCGGCATTCATTACCCATGCGCAGTTATGTTCTTCCCAAGGTGCCGGGAATGGCACAGCCAGCGTCATCTCGATGGAAAAGAACCAGATTTGCCGGAGCTCGTCCCACACGAAATGGCTGTCCGATATGACTGGGCCATAATCCCGATACTTGTGAAGCGCTTCTTGCTTCTTGCGTTCCTGCCATTCCACGAAGATCGTCATTCAACTCATCCTTATCTGCGCGATTAGTCACTTCCCTACATCATTCGCAGATTCTCACCGAATAAGGTGGGTGAGGATTGCAGAGGAATCGGCGAGAATGGCGAACTGAACACAAGATTATCGCTATAATCGACCTGTGTTATCGAACTCCTGAACCCAGCCGTTCCAAGATTCGTCATTCAATTCGACTTCCTTATAGCCGTGGTTCGTGTACTCGTCGATTACGTTGCGCCAGAATTGCAGCGCATTGACGTTCTCGCGCTGCTGCTTGATCTCCCAGTGGCCCGGATACGTGTCGAAGATTTCCTTCACGACCACCTTGCCGATCGACCGTCTGCGCCACTTGCGCATGATGAAGAAATCAGCCAAGTTGCGCGTATTGCCGGAGCGCGGGACATGGAGGCTAATCTGATTGATCAAAGCGAAGCCCGCTACTTCGTCATTAATTTGAATCAAGATCGGCAGACGTCCTTCTTGCTGTCTCCCCTCTGCCGTCCAATAATGATCCAGATAGGGATGGTCGAACATGCCGTGCCGATTCGGGTCGACAGTCGTGAATTCGCTCATATCGTACAGGTACAATTGCATGAGATTTCGCAAGAGCGGCTTGTCGTCTACCGAAGCCGTCTGCAGTTTGATGTGAAAACCGTTGTGATGGATGTAATTCATGAGCATTGCATGCTCCTTTCGCTGGTGGATTCGTATGACACCTAGTCAGGAAGGAAATGCTATGTTCGAGTAATCATGTGCGCATACGGAGGAGGGATGAAGCATGGAGGACACTCGAGCATTCGTCGCTAAATTCAAGGAAACGCAGGCGAAGCAGCGCAAGAATCGAAGAAAGGGACATGGCACGCCTTCGGCGCAGCTGCCGACGAAGCAGCACGGCAATAACCCATAGTTCGAGCGGGTGCACAAAGGGCTGCCGAAAGCAGCCCTCTCTTTATGTGTTATTGTGCCATACCCGGCCGCGTTTGTCACGTTGGCTTCGTTTGTCGTTACGCGGCTAGCCTTCCGCCTCCTCCCTGCTCGCCCGACGGAGCGGGAGATTCAGCAGGACGATGCCCGCGATGAAGACGGCCGCGCCGACAATGATATAGGGCGTGATTGGCTCGCGGTAGAAGAGATACGACCAGAGCAGCATGAATATTGCTGTACTATTGCTGATGATGACAACGATCGGGAACGAGACGCGGCGAAGCGCCTCCGCGAACCAATTGAAGCTCAATCCCGTTATCAGGCCTAATAGCGCAAGCGTCAACCATGTCCATGCGGTGACGGGGCCTGTAACGATGTCCGGCTGAAACGGGAGCGGGATCGCCATCAAGATCGAACACCAGAAGAAGATCGAGAAGTTCATGTTCCCAGGATCCATGGATTGGACGAGCATCTTCTGGCTAAGGACATGCACCGCTGCGCCGATCCCCGCGATCGCGAAGAGGACGGTCGTTAGCCCGCCCTCACCCGTGAACAATTCGGACGCATCGCCGTTCCAGCCGATCACCATGACTCCGGACAGGCACATTGCAGCCGCGACCCATCCTTTGGTCCCTACCCGTTCCCTCAGCCAAAGCGTCGTGACCAGCAGCAGCGTTACGGTCTGAATCGGAGGCACCAGCATATTCCCATAGGAGTATCCGATGGAAACGGCCATATTCTCGAAGTAATAATTGCAGCTCTTGCCAAGCGCGCCGAGCCATATCCAAGGCATTGCGCTGCGAAGCTGGATCCGTCCATCCTTCAGCAGCAGGTAAGCGCCTAAGAACAGGATCCCCAAGAAGAATCGCGCGAACGTGATGATCGAGCTGTCGACCGCAATCGATGCCGATTTGACGAGCACGCCGACGAAGCTCCACGACAGCGTTGCTAATAACAGAAGCACGTAGCCCACGAATTGTCCAACTCCTATATCTTACGCTTCTGCAGCCTTTTCCGGCTGTCGCTTCACGAGGGAATGCTTCTCCCAAGCCCTGCTCCTCCAGCGTACGAGCAGCACGAGTCCTCTCACCCATTCATCGATGATGAACGCCGTCCAGATCCCATAGAGGCCGTAGCCGAGATGGATGCCGAGCAGATAAGTGAGCGGCACGCTGAACAGCCACATGATGCAGACGGATGACAGCATGGCGAATCGCGCGTCGCCAGCCGCCTGGAGCGAACGCTCGAAGATGATGTTCATGTTGCGGCCCGGTTCCAAGAGGAAGCTGAATAAGAGCAAGGTTGCGCCCAGCTCGATGATGGCCTCGGAAGCGGTGAACATGCCGATCAACGGCTCGCGGAATAAGCTTAGTATCGCTACGCCGGCCAATGTTATGACGAGGCTGCGGCCGAAGCTGCGCAGTACGGTCTTGTATGCCTCTTCCCGTTCGCCGGCTCCGACCAGATGCCCGACGATGATCTGCACGCCGCGCCCGAGCGAGATGCCGAGGATCATGACGATGAACATGATGTTCTGCGTGTAGATGCGCGTCGTCAGCATCATCGCGCCCAGCGACGAGATGAAAGCGGTCGTGACGAACTGATTCGCGTTGTACGACAGGTTAATCAGCGAGGTCGGGATGCCGACTCGCAGCACCTGGCGCACATGCTCGCGCTTCCAGCGAATGAGGTAGATCCGCTTCACGTATACGCCTGCTGCGTGACGAAGCAGGTAGAGATTCACCAGCAGCCCGATCAGCTGGCTCGCAGCTGTCGAGATCGCTACGCCGGTCACGCCCAGCTTCGGGAAGCCGAGCACGCCATAGATGAACAAGTAATTGCCGATAATGTTCAGGACATTCATACCCAAGGATACCATCATGGTCTGGCGTGTCAATCCATGAGACTGAATCGTGGCGACGGTTGCGAGCAGTATCGCCTGGATGAACAACGCGCCGCCCGCGATATAGAGATACTGCTGCGCTTGCTCGAACAGCGCCGGCTGCAGACCGAAGATATGCAGCAGCGGGCCGCTGCATAGTACGACCATGAGGCTGACGAACAGGCCGAATATGAAATTAAGTCCGAGCGATGCGCCGACCAAGCGGCCGATCTCGCGATACCGCTTCGCGCCTACATATTGCGAGATGACGACAGCCGAGCCCATCGCGACGAAATTGAACGTTAGCGTTGCGAACATTATGATCTGATTGGATACGCCGACGGCAGCTACGGCATCGTCCGACACGCGGCTTAACATGAAGGTGTCGGTCGTGCGCATGAGCATCTGCAGCGTAAACTCGATGAAGATCGGCCAAGTGATCGCCATCAGCGACAGCTTGCCGGCTTGCTTCGTTAGTCGGTCCACGATTGTGCTCCTTTGCCGTGACTTAGCTGCGGATCGCGTAGGCTGCTTTCGCTGCGCGCAGTCCGCGCTTCGCGGTCTCGAGCGCGGTTGCTCGGCCGTAATCCGGGATGAACAGCTCCAGGGACAGGAAGCCTTTATAGCCTGCCTCGTGCAGCAGCTGCGCGATCAGCGACGATGGCGCGACGCCTTCGCCCGGGAAGACGCGTTGTTGATCCGTAATGACGGAGCGCTCGGGGAAAGCCGGGTAATCGTTCACGTGCACGATGCCGATCCGGCTGCCGTTCAGATAGCCGATCGATTCGCAGACGGTGCCGCCCGTATACATGTGGAACGGGTCGAGCAACAGCTTGGCATCGGGAACGCCGCTCTCCATGGCGACGGTTACCGCTTCGCTTAACGTCGACAACTTCTTCGCGCGGCCCCAGAATTCGAGATAGGGTTCGACCCCTAGCTGTCGGCCTGCATGTACCAGCTTCGCGTATTCCGCGGCCATATCCGTCAATGATACTTGCGCGACATCACCAAACGGCGGCGCAGCGACGGCCTTGCAGCCGATCTCCGCAAGCATCGCCATCTCGTTAACGGCTTGCTGATGTCCTTGCGCGCGGATGTCATGATCCTCGTCTGCCCACTTGAAGAACGCGATCGCGTTGGCGATCGTGATGCCGGTGTCCGAAACATAACGCTGTAACTTAGACAGCGAATGGCCTTCTTCCAGGTAGGCCTCCAAATCACGGACCCAGATCTCGATCCCTTCATATCCGGCTTCCGCGGCGATTCGAATCTGTTCCTCGATACCCAGCTTATAAGGAAACAAGGTTGATGCATTGAGCGATAGCTTGAATGGACAATGGCTCATGGCTCTTGACCGCCTCTCTTCTTGAACATCTTCTAATAGAGGAAGCTCTGGCGCTCAGTTGCAGCCAGAGCTTCTCGTATGGTGATCGTAACATCATTCGTCATTCCTAGTCATTCATGCGTCAGGATGTCGGAACGGCAGCTACGACCGTACGTCGAGCGTCCTGCCCGACCGGCTGCTCTCGAGCCCCAGCTCGATGAGACGAATCGCCATGCGGGCCTCCTCGGGCTTTACCGCAAGCTCAGCCGTGCCCCGAATCGCGTCATGCACGTTCTGGAAGTAAGCTTGATAGGCGCCGGGCATCGTCTGGATGCGGCCGTTATAGTGCAGCCCGTCGATCGTCGCGTTCAGCGTACCCCAGTTGGGTTCAGGCTCCATCCCCCAGTTCGCTTCCAACGGCGTGCGTCCGGCCTTAAGCGCATTCTCCTGCGGGTCTTCGCCGTATTTGACGAATGAACCTGCCGTGCCATGAACGGCATAGCGAGGCCCCGGCTGCCTAACGATGAGCGATGCCTTGAGACGTACCGCCAAGCCGTCTGCGTATTCAAGGGTCACATCGAATGCATCGTCCGCCTTCGTGCCTTCGCGCTGCGTGCTGACCGAGGCACGAATCTTCGCAGGCGTCCCGAACATGCACAGCGCCTGATCGAAGAAATGTACGCCAAGATCGTAGAATACGCCTGATCCCGGTTCGCCGGCCTCGCGCCATCGATTCGGATTGGCGATCGGATTGTAGCGGTCCCAGCGAAGATCCGCTTCCGTCAGCCTTCCGAGTCTGCCGCTGCGCACTATCTCGCGGACCGTCTGGAAGTCGCCGTCCCAGCGCCGGTTATGGAAGACGCTTAGCACGCGTCCTAGCTCACTCGCCAGCGCGATCAATTCATCGGCTTCCGCGGTCGTGACCGTGAATGGCTTCTCGACGACGACATGCTTGCCGGCGAGCAGCGCTTCCTTCGCGATTGCATAGTGATTCGTGCTCGGGGTCGTGATGACGATGAGCTCGATCTCGTCGTCTGCATAGAGCTCGCGCGCATCCCTCGCGGTATTGATCCAGGGATAGCGCGCCTTAGCATGGTCCGAGCTGCGCTCCACGACCTTCGTAAGCGTCAGATCGGGGACGGATGTAATGACCGGGGCATGGAATGTTCGACCCGCAAAGCCGTAACCGATCAACCCGACCTTCATCGGCTCTTTCTCCTTCATCCGCATGACATCCTTTCTGCGTACGATCAGTTCGCTATCGTTAATTGACTCCCTTGTTATAGAGAATGAGATTCGGCGGATAGAGCGTATCGCTCTCGCTGACCGGATGCAGCTCGCTATAACGGGGATTATAGTATTTTTTGCGATATTTGGTGGCCGTAATGCCTTTCACGGTCTTGAAGACCCGGCAAAAATAATTCTCGTCCGTGAACCCGACCGCGTACGCAACGTTCTTCACGCTTCGCTCTTCATAGAGCAGCAGTTGGCATGCCCGTTCGATGCGGCGCTGAATGATCATCTCACGGGGCGTGCGTCCCAGATGCCTGACGAAAGAACGCGAGAAGTGCTCGTGCGTCCATCCTACCCGCTGCGCCAGCCGATCCACGGATAACGGCTCATCGAGATGCTTCTCGATATAGTCAAGCGCCTTGGAAATCTGCGGCGGAATGCGCAGATTGTCCTGGATAAGCGGCTGATCGACGATCGACCCGTTGATCTCTTCCAACAGCGCCAAGAGCAAAGAGCTGCCTCGCTGCTGCAGGCGGTCCGGGAATGAATAGGCGATCGTCAGCACCTGCTTCATCATGCCCACGAGCAGTTCGCCCTCTACGGGGATGCAGGACGGGCCGCCCTTCTGAAGAATCTGGAGGGGCGGTACGGCATCCGGATTATGTTCGAACCCGAAGTGGATGAAGATATGTCTCGAAGGCAGCAGCGGGTCGTACCGGTATTCATGGGTTTCTCCCGGCCTCGTAATAATGAAACAAGGCTCGTGCAGGACGTATGTCTCGCCTTCGACGATGTACTCGCTCTTGGTGCCGTCCGGAAAATAGAGCAGCTCGTAATCCCGAATCTGCCTCGGTCCCAGACCGGTCCCCGCTCGCTTGACGAAATCCCCCAATACATGAATCGAAGGCATATGGTTGTAAGGCGTGCGATTACGATACATTCCATTCTGGCTCACTTCATATCCCCCTCCTTGCATGGTCAGCTTGCGATTGGTGTAAAAGCGTGTGCACAACGACGTAACGAAGAGCGGGACGTGCATGGAGCGCACCCGATAGGGCTGGCTCCGCGCGCGTGTCCGCACAAGGGAATTAGGCGTCCAACATATTATATTTCAGGCCGAGCGGCAGCGCGGCAGGTCGCTCGACATTCGTCTTCAGCGTCAAGTGGCGTCCCTCTTCGGAGGCTTCGAAGATGCTGAGCGAAATATCGAGAACGTGGCTGGCGAGCCGCCCGCTCGCGCGGTTACTCCTGCCGGATTGAATCGCATACGCCATATCCGCGATGCCGATGCCTCTGCCTTCTTCGGCGAATGCGTGCGAGTGCGGGACTTCCTTCGTCTCGCCGTTGGCAAGCTTCAAGGTTACCGCGCCGCCGAAGAAGTTCGGATCCGGTACGTATAGAATGCCTTCCGTGCCGTAGATCTCGAGTCGCGGGGAGTAGCCGAACGCTTCCTTGCAAGCTTGGAGGCTGGCAACGGCGCCATTATGGAAATCGAGCACTGCCGTCACATTCGTCGGCGCTTCGATCGGCACTGTCTTGCCATAAGCATGCGACTTCGGATTATTGATCGTGATCTCGGTGTTGACTTGCTGAGCAGAGCCCGTGACGCGGCGAACCGGTCCGAGCAGCGCTACCAACGCGGTTAAATAATACGGACCCATGTCCATGATCGGATCGCCGCCGAGCTTCAGGAAGTTCTGGAAGTTCGGATGCATGCCGCCCGAAGCATTGCCCATTATAATCGTGCCGCTTGCCGCGTAAGGCTTGCCGATCCAGCCGTCGTCGATAAGCTTGCGGCAGGTCTGAATGCCGGCTCCCATGAACGTATCCGGCGCGCAGCCAACGAGCAGTCCCTTGGATTCCGCCAGCTGCAGCACCTCCGCCGCATCCTCGCGGGTAAGCGCGAACGGTTTTTCCGTGTAGACATGCTTCCCGGCTTCCAGTGCCCGCAGGTTAAGCGGAGCATGGGCGGCCGGTGCCGTCAAGTTCAGCACGATCTCGATCTCCGGATCGGCTAACAGCTCGTCGACCGTGTAGACATGCGGAATGTTATACTCCTCGGCGCGCTTCTGCGCGAGTTCCGGCACAAGGTCCGCAACCGCTTTCACTTCTACTATGTGATCGAACATACCCGTACAATTTTTCAGATAGATGTTGCTGATGACGCCGCAGCCGATGATGCCGATTCTTACTTTGCGCAATGTAGTCATCCTTCCCGAGCCGTAATGGATAGTTGGAATCTTCCCCATCATTATGTCCCATGCTGGGCGATATCTCAATGGACCGACTAGGAAATAAACTGGACGAATTTGATATGTCTATTATACCGCGCATTGACGAGCATGAATAGCCTGCGGCTACGGAATGCGAAGAAGCCGCTCAATCGCATCGCGCGAAGAGCGGCTTCTTACTGGACGATCTAGCGTGTCGAGACTATTATTCGCCTGGATAACGCAAGCCCCATTGCCCGCGAATCGTGTCCAGCGTGCGCATAATCGCAAGCGTCTCGTCGAGCGTCATGACGTCGCTCTCCTTACGTCCGGCGCGCAGGCAAGCCATGGCTTCCTCCGCTTCGAAGTTGTAGCCTCTCATCTCGCGGCCGTCGTTATATTCGACAGGCTGTTCGCCGGCTACGTGCAGCGAAGCAGACTTGCCGAAGAGGAAGTTCGGCACATGGATATGGCCTTTCGTCCCATAGATTACAGCAGCATTGTTCAAGTTCAAGCGAACGGCGCCGTTCAGCATAGCCGTGCGGCCGCCTTCGTATTCGCACAGGATGGAGAATTGCTCGTCCACGCCAGTCTCGCCGATATGTGCCGTGCTCGTGATCTTGCTCGGCTGCGTGCCGAAGATCATCGACGCGAACGACACAGGGTAGATGCCAGCGTCCAACAGCGCGCCGCCGCCCAATTCGCGATTCAGCAAGCGGCCTTCCGGCTGCCAGCCGATATTGAAGCCGAAGTCCGCTTGAAGCAACCGTACTTCTCCGATCAGACCTTGCTTCAGCCATTCCCTGACTTGTACGATCGGCGGCAGGTAGCGCGTCCACATCGCTTCCATGAGGAACACGTTATTCTCGCGCGCGACGCGGATCGCTTCTTCGGCTTCCTTCGCGTTAATCGTGAACGGCTTCTCGCACAGCACGGCCTTGCCGGCACGCAGGCAAGCCAGGATGTGCTCCTTGTGCACCGGGTGCAGTGAACCGATATAGACGATATCGATGTCTGGATCCTGCATCATCTCGTCATAGTTGCCGTAAGCGCGCGGAACGTTGAATTCCGTAGCGAATTTCTGCGCATTCTCGAGCGTTCGCGAACCGACCGCGACCAGTTCCGCTCCCTGTGCATATGCCAGATCCGTTGCAAAATAACGCGAGATTCCCCCAGGGCCCATAATCCCCCACTTAATCGTACGTTCTGCCATGTTCGATTCCTCCATCCCTGTATTATCCAGTCCTCATTATCGCATATGTGAACACGTGTGTATAGAACGAGAATGCCGAGCCGATGCAATCATTTTCTTCTTCGCTGGATACGAAGCACATACCGAAGCAGCACCGTGAGCGCGAAATAGAGCATTAGGACCGCGAGCAAGGTAATGAACCGTTCGCGGTCCGACCCGTCCGCGAGCAGTAAGGGTCCCATTCCGAAGAAGGTTAATCCGGCATAGAGGATGACAAAGACAGTATAGATGACCGCTCTCATAGACATCCTCCCTACCGTAGTTATGGCCAGCTATCCATTATTGATCGTTCGATAGGGCCAAGTACTGCCTGATGGCCGCCACGACTAGATCATGGTCCTCTTGGTCGGGTAGTCCCGACACCGTCGCGGTACCGATCATGCCCTCTCCTCTTACGACGATCGGGAATGCGCCGCCCGCGGCGGCATAGTCAGCGGTATCCAAGCCGTGCTCTTCCTCAATGCTGCGACCGAGCTCACGAAGCTCGAGCGCCACTCGCCACGAACTCTTGCCGAAGTAGCCCGCGGTATTATTTTTGCGCCGGATCCAATCTTCGTTCCCGACGCTTGTCCCCTTCATCGCATGCACGAACAACCGTTGGCCCTTGCGCGTAATATCGATCGTAATCGACTTGCCGCCTTCTTGCGCGAGCCTGACGATCAGCAGGCCCAACTGAAGTGCATCGTCATTCGTGAATCCGTCGAATTGCAGCTCGCGCTCCTGCTCCTCGAAGATCGCGATGCGCTGTGCGAATGTCTCCATATTCTCTCCCCTATCTGGCTGTTACCAGTCGATGCCATTCATTCGCATCTTAACATGGCGCGCCTAAAGGAACAACAATATAAATTTTTGTTGATGCATATTGCTACATATCGTATCAAGATATATACTAGTTTCGTGTACAAGCCACTTGAAAGGGAGAAACGATTGATGAAGACCCCATTATTCCGCCAGTTCCAAATGCTTACACTCTGCCTCATCGTGCTTAGCCTGGCAGTACCGGCTGCTTATGCAGCCGATGATCCCAAGCACGGACGCGTCTATATCAGCGACTTGCGCGCCGCGCAGGTGACCGCAGATTCCGTTACCTTGGAATGGACACCGGCAGTAGACACCGTATACGTGAATGTCCACTACTCCGGTCCAGGCAAGAATGAAGCACAATCGGCAGCGCCGACTGCCAGCTCCTACACGGTATCGGGGCTGTCTCCCGAATCGACGTACGTGTTCGACCTGCAAGGACAATGCAGTCAATGCCAACAGCTCGTCTCGAATACGGTAACCGTCAAGACGACTAAGAAGCAGACGCAATCGGAAGCAGCTGCTGACGTATCAAAGCCTGCGAACGTAAAGATTGATACGAACCGTGTCATCATGTTCGGCGATGCATTGAAAATTTCTTCGACATCTGGTGCGGACGGGCTGCGCACATCGAATGCTGCGATGGACGAATCGGCATTCAAGGACGCGCTAAGTCTGTTGGCGAGCCTCGGCAGTCAAGCCAAGGGACTCGTGCTTAAAATGGAGGATCCTGCCGACTCGCTGCGATTCGAGCTCGCGGTGAAAGACTTAATGGCTATCGAACAGCAGACGATCACGGTATCCGTATTGACGCCGTCAGCCAGTTACGAGCTGCCGCTTCAAGCACTCGACTACGAGCAGCTCCCCGCGCATTTCGGGACTTCTATCGACCATTTGAAGGTATTGATCACGATCTCCAAGCTGTCAGGCGATGCCTTGGAGACGATGAACAAGCACGCGGCAGCGCAAGGGATTAGCTTATACGGGTCTCCATACGAGTATACCGTTGCGATCGCTGCCGATGACCGAACGGAAGAATTTCAGGCATTCGGCCAGCTCTATGTAACTAGATCGATTATACTGAACGGTGCATCGCCCCTCCCGAAGTCTGCGCTTGCGGTTCGATACGATCCGGCGACGGGACAGTTCAGCTTCGTGCCTTCGGAGATCATCGAAGCAGATGGCGTGACACAGGTTCTAATGAAGAGGCCCGGCAACAGCATTTACGCCATTGCGCAGGTTAGCAATCGCACCTTCACGGACCTTGGAACGGGTCATTGGGCGAAGGATGCGATAGAACTCCTAGCCTCTAAGCTCGTGCTCGAAGGCCGTACAGTATCGACATTCGAACCGAATGCTTCGATCTCAAGAGCCGAATTCACCGCGATGCTCGTACGATCATTGGCACTGCCACCTGTACAGAACGGCTCTTCGTTCCGGGATGTTGCGACGACCGACTGGCATGCAGGCGCAATCGAAGCGGCATTACAAGCCGGATTAGCACGGGGCTTCGCAGACGGTTCGTTCCAACCGGATGCCCCAGTCACTCGCGCACAAATGGCTGTGATGATCGCTGCCGCCCTTCCAATTGCCGGCAAGCCGATCGATGTCACCGGCAAGGAAGCAGACTTGCTCTCGCGCTTCGCCGATGCGGATCGCATTCCGGCCTGGGCAGTGAACGCAACGGCACAGGCGCTTCTGACGAAGATCATCGAAGGCAACCCGGACGACACATTCAATCCGAGTCGGCAAGCGACTCGCGCTGAAGCGGCTGTCATTATCAAACGTTTCCTATCGACCGTGAGCTTTATCGCGTAACGATTACACGATTATCGAACCAATAGAAGCTCCGACCCCCGATCTATCGCGATCGACGGACGGAGCTTCTATTGCTGTGCAGTCTGTCTCTTCTTCTCGTGGATTCGACGGTCGAGATAGCCGAACAAGCGATCGCGCTTCCACATGACGAACTTGTAGGATTCGCCTGTATGTAATGTCAATACGATGCCGTTCGGACAGATCACATAAGTATTGCGCTTCGTAATTCCGCTAATTGAACGTATCTGAATGTCGATCGCGACCAACTTCATGCTGCTCGATACGTTCATGTCTGTATCGAACAGAACGCGGTGGTTCGTGACGCGCAGTCTGCCTTCGATAAGCTCTCTCTCCTGTTGAAGGCGGGCTGGGATGTGGAACACGATGAATTCTTGGTTGGATAGAGCCTGCATCGAATAACTGTGCCTCCTTGACGTGAAGCGCTTACAAATGGATGTGCAACCGGATTGCTCCGGTCTCTCTTCGATGGTCTATCTGATGAAGGCGGTTATTCTTTCGCTCTCATCTTGATTATCCGATAGCCGAACAGCAGCACCGTTGAACCGCTTAGCACGGATAGCAGAACCAACCACCGCCGTCCGCTCTCTGTCTCGTCAGACTCATCAGAATTGTCGGCAGATGCGGTTACGCCTTCTTCTTTATTATGATCTTTCCTTTCATCCGACTCTTCCATGAAGAATACGAACGATTCGCCTTCGGACTGGACCGGATCGGCCCTCTCTACGTTCTCATCCTCCGGAATAGCTGCCCCGCTTGCCGCCGATGCTTGCCCGAAAGAGAGTAGAGCCAGCGACACGATGACGAGGAATCCTGCCGTGATCCAGCGCTTCAAGTCGTCACCACGACGAACCATGCCATGACTCCCCTTTCGCGATTTCTCCCTCTATCGATATGCGACCATCGCCGGCTCGGTGAACATAATGGGCATTTGCTAGATTTTTTTGTCGATGATGTTCTTGCTCGCTCTGATCTCGCTCCGCATCGCGCGCAGTTCGTCCGTTAACATGTCGATCTTCTTCGACGTGCGGGACGAATCGATCGCATACTTGACGATAGCGATCACGATGAATGCTATGATTACGATGATTAACATGATCATGAATACGCCAACAGCGTTGAAGCCGCCCATCATGCGGCAGATCCCTCCTTCATTCTGACACGTGCCATAGCCGCTCGATTCCTTGATACTCCAGCCCCTTGAAGGTTGCCTTGTAAATATCCGGCTTCGAGGTTCCTAACCAGAAGCCATTGCCGATCTGATTATCGTAATAGTTCAGGATGATCGTCATGATGTTGCCATGCGTGCCGATTACGATCCCTTGCCCGGCATGCTCCGTCAGCAGCTCCTCGATTACGGGAATGCTCCGACGCTGGGCCTCCCGCGTCGTCTCGCCCTCCGCCATGCAGTAATCGATATCTTCGAAGGAGCGCCTAATCGCTTCGAGAATGACGTCTTCCGAGATCGTGATCTTCAAGCTTGCGATTGCTCTTTCGGCCAGCTCGTCGTACAGGATGATCGGCTTCTGCAGATGCGCTGCCAATGGTTCCACGGTTGCCGCTGCCCTTCGATATGCGCTGGACACGATCACATCGATCGGTTCATGACGAAGAATGTCCGCTACGATACGGGCATCTGCTCTTCCTTGCTCCGACAGATCCCGCTCACGTTCGTTGTCGAGCGAGAACGGAGACACTGCATGTCGCACGAAATAGATAGATGTAAGCATTCAACTTGCCCTCCGGTTACGATGATTGAGGTAACGGGATGTCCACGAAATGCTCGACTGTCGGAAAAGGCTCGTAGTAATGGTGCAGCAATCTTTTCCACGCTTGATACTCAGGTGACCCCCGAAATCCGACAGTGTGATCTTCTAGCGACTCCCATTGTACGAGCAGAAGATACTTGCGATCATCCTCCAGACAGCGTTGCAGCTGATGGCCGATATACCCCTGCATACTGGCGATGATTCGCGAAGCTTCCTTGAAGCTTGCTTCGAACGCCTCCGTTAATCCCGGCTTCACTTGCAGCATTGCGGCTTCAAGGATCATGTTGCAAGCCTCCTCTCGTACGAATCGTATAGCTGCAGCAATCGCCGTCATGTGCAATCAATACGCCATCATTGCGCTCAATTGCACGCCTAGAGGCAATGTTATCCTCATCGCAAGTGAGAAGTACTTCATCTATTCCCAGGTTGGCTGCTTGTTGAATCAGCTCCCCCAAGAATACGCTGGCGTACCTCTTGCCCCGCTCAGTCGGCCGGATTACGTAACCGATATGGCCGCCGCGAAGCTTTAATTGCTCGTTCAATCGATGACGAAGCTTGCCATAACCGACAGGCACGCCGTTCACATAGAACCAATAGAGCGTCTGCGGCACATAGTGCGGTTCTAAATCGATACCGTTCGCGAACATAACGTTACGTTTGAGTTTCGATTGGAACTGATCGAATTGCTCAACATGCATCCCGTTCACGAAACCATTCTCGCCTGGGCCGATTTCGCGAACCATTACGAATAGGTCGTAACCGTCTTGCTCCGTCAATTCGCGCAGTTCAAATCGCTTGTACTGCGTCGGCATCATTCATGCACCCTCTTGCACAATAATATCAACTCTGAGCCTTCATGGATCGGTCTATAGTCGAAATAACCGTACTCCTCGACAATCTGCAGCTTGGCTTCGGCTAACAGATCGCGAATCTGCGCTTCGTAGTAATAGCGCATGGCTAATTCCTCTACATGCGCCCTATCCGTCCCGTCCATATCCGTGACGTAGTAGGTATGCGTCGGATAGATGATTTGCCTTACGGTATCGATGCTGCCTCGCGTCTGCGTTCTCCTTACCATTGTGCCACTCTCCGGGTCCGTGACCGTCCAATCCTCGCGTTCCTCGCAGATCCAGCTCTCATCAAGCTTGCCGTACGGCTTGAACAAGTGGAGCAGGAATAACCCGTCGTCTGTCAGATGCTCATGCACGCGTTGCAAGCACGCCAGCGGCTGCAGGGGTTCCGTAAGCAATTGGAAGGAACGGAACGGCAGGATGATAAGCGGATAGCGTGACGGCAAATGAAAGTCGCACATATTCGCTTCAACGACCGCGAGACGCCCTTGCTCTTCGGCAGTGCACGCCGCGGACTTCTGCGACAATCGTTCCAGCATGCGAGTGGAATAATCAAGCCCCCATACGCGATGGCCGGCTTGAATGAGCGGAATTGTCACACGTCCTGTACCGCAGGCAAGCTCAAGAATATCGCCCCGAGTCCGGTTCGCTAACGCCAAGTAGAACGGAATGTCTGCCTGGACGATATCCCGTCGATCCAGGTCATACAGCATGGCAGTATTCAGATAGCGGTTGTATGGCATATGCATCCTCCGTACGTCCTTCTAACCGTTAAGTCGCGGCATGCGCAAGGTTGACGAACATGCTGGCATGTTCTGCGATGCGAGCCCGTAAGAAAGGAAGCGTTTTCTCGGGCAGATCGTAAGGATGGAAGAATTGAGCCTCGAGTACCTCGACGCCATCCGGCTTGATGCTGCCTTCATATGCCGTACATAGATACGCAACGACAACGTTGTAATATTCGTGTCCGTTCGCAAGCCTCGTGAAGAGTTCTTCCCCCGAGTACACCCCGACGAGCTTCAGTTCTTGAATCGTAAGGTTAATTTCTTCCCGAACCTCACGCATCGCGCATTGTTCTACCGATTCGCCGAGTTCTAACAACCCGCCAGGTATGCCCCACGTACCGTCAGCATACCGTACGAGCAAGATTCCTCCGATCGCATTCACGATAATGACGCTGGGTCTTACGAAGATTAACGGGGTATTGCCGACTAGCGCTCTGATCGACTGGACGTAGTTCATCGTGCACGCTCCTTCAATGGCTTGTTGCTGTCGAATATTAAAAAGACGAGCATCTAACGATCGTTAAATGTTCGTCTTGCTTCCCATACATGCAGGACTTGCGTAATGATCTCAGATACCGACACGGTTGGATAAAACTGGTTGACGTAATGATATATTTTCTAATACCATTCGTCAATAGTTTCGTGGAAGTTTAGTTAAGTTCCCGAACAGACTTGGTGAAATAGAGCGCCAGTTCGTCGTCGACTCGAACGTATGCTCCTTTGTCCACAACCGCATTCCGATAGGTAAGGCCTCGACCGTCCGGGATATAGCCTCTTCTGCAATACAACCGCTGTGCCGCGCCATAGCTCTCGAACATCCCTACACCGATTCCGATATACGGACCTGATTCTGCAGCAATTCGCTCGAAGGCGTCCATCATTCGGTTCGCGATCCCCTGTCTTCGATACTCCGGAAACACGTTGAGATCATTAATCTCCGGAATACCGTTCTCGCTGAAATAAGGATACTCGGAAACATACTTCAAATGCGCGCACCCTGCAATGACAGAATCGGCCATGGCGAATAACGTTACTCGCTTGCCCTCGCGATTCTCGTTCAGACATTGCGAATAATAGCCTTCAGGCCGTTTGAAGCCGCGTTCGCGAAAAGCATTCTCCCACTGTTCAGCTAGCTCATCGGTTGTGAGAGGCACAATGCGAATGTTCATCAGGTGATCTCCTCCTACGCGCTAATCTCTGATGTAGTGATAAATAGTCCCGTTCCTAGGCTTGCCGAATGAAGGTCCGACGTATCCTCTGCGCCGCAATTGCTGCTGCATGGCCTTCATGAACATGCCGTGGCCGACGATTAATGTATGCTCGCTTGGTCTGGACTCGATCTCATCAAGGACGCGGCTGACTCTACTCATCGTGCCGGACTTGTTCTCCGGCTGTGATCGATGCGAGAACCACCAGGCCATTCTGCTTAATGCAAGCCATATTCCGATGTGCAGTCTAGCTTTGGTATGGAATACCGGAGCCAACGCCACCTCGCGCAATTGGCTATTCCATTCTACCCATCGTGATCGATTGCATCCCTGGATGCCGGTAATAATGCGCTATCATCTGCTTCACGACATACGACATTTCAAGCTCAAGAAGTGCATCGCGATTGATCCAGTACAGTTCTCCTTCGTCTGAAGCCGTTACCTGCTGCGTACGGGCCTCGCCAAAATAGACGAATTGTTGGCGAATCTCCTCACTCGCGCGTCGGAACAGGATATAACGAAGATGCAGCCCCTGAATATCCGACTCGGTTAAGCCAGTCTCTTCATGTAGCTCGCGTAGGCAGGCCGTCATCGGGTGATTCAGTTCCTCCGGTTCAAGGTGACCGCCTGGACAAGACCAGAAGGCGCGACTGGCCAGCCTGCTCTTCGTCTTGTTCATCAATAGTACTTGATCCTGAAAAGTCAGGAATGCAACAGCCATCTGACGGACCTCCATCTTATCCCCTCCTACAGTTGAACGTTTCGTCGTCTCAACAGCCGGTACAGCCCCCAGATCAGCCATATGATCGCTAACGCTTCTACGATCCAGAGCAAGGAGGAGTAGAGGGCGAAGATCATGCCTGTCGAAAGTCCATCGGGTCGGATACTGCCGGCATTTTCTAGCCAAGATTCCATATACAGCGGAGACAAGTATACATTGATCCGTATTAGGAATAAGATCAAGAAGCACGCAAATCCCTCGATGAAAGATGCGCGCCAACAGAAAATAATACCGAACATTAATGCTGCCGCGTACGCGATTCCGGCGATCGTCCCTAGCACGCCGAGAAGTTCTATCATGTGTAACCCCCCTTGTATCCCTTATGACAGCTCTCGGAGCAGGTCCTCCGGCTGCAGCAGCTTCGGATAAGGAGACTCCGCATAGGTGTTATACCAGAATGCGTGCAGCGGCATCATTCCTGCGCTTGCAGCTCCTTCCAGCTCATTCGATCCGCCATCGCCGACGAAGACAGCTTCTTCCGGCTTAACGCCTAGCTGCGAACAACCGAGCTGATAGATTGCCGCATCAGGTTTCGCCATCGCTGCATCATAGGAGAAAATCACGCTGTCAAAGTAGGATGCGAGCTTGCTGCTCTGCCAGCCGCACACTTCTTCCTCCGTACAGTTGCTGATAAGTCCTAGCTGCAGACCGCGATCCTTCAGGTCTTGAAGCATCGCATACATGCGCGAATCGATATGCTGAAACGGAAGTAACTTCTCCTGTATTCGCTCTTGGTGGAGTTGTTCAAGCGTCGCGTACGGGCAAGTCAGGTCATGGGCTGCCAGTATCTCATGAATAACGGCATGGAAGCTCGGGTAGTGTCCGCGCATCCGACGGTCCGATCGCAGCCCCCATTCTCGTTTGAAGACCTTATTTTCCATGCCAAGGAGGGCTTTATAATCGTAGTTGCGGTTCGATATTCGCTTCCCATCCACGAATTCGGTAATCAACGTTTCGAATAGGTCGAAGAATACGGCTCTTGCCATTTGCACGCCCCTTCCGCCAATTAGGTGATCGCACCGTAAAGAACGATTGCGCCGAACGCCGCTAACGTTAGGCTCGACCCCGCATTGATCATCTTCAGATGCTTGGATTGGATCATTCTCTTGAGCGTCGATACCGCGATGGAGAGGAACAGCCACCACAGCAAGAATAATAAATCCACTCGGTCGCGCTCCTAGAATGATAGTTAATCCTGCTTCACTTCTCCGCTTGCCATTCGAGGTAGAACCGTTCTAAGAAGCTTTCCATGGAAGCATGTCTGCTTGCAGCCAGCTGCTTGCCATAATCGGTATTCATCCGGTCACGGAGCTTCAGCAGCTTCTCGTAAAAATGATTCACGGCTGTATTCGTGTCCTTGCGGTACTGTTCCGCCGTCATCGAGGACCGCGGAGGAATGTCCGGATCGTATAGAATATGTCCCTTGCTGCCGGCATACGCGAATGTTCGGGCAATCCCTATCGCTCCGATGGCATCCAATCGGTCTGCATCCTGTACGACCTTCCCTTCCAGCGTCTTCATCGGTTCGCCGTGTCCGCCACGAAACGACATTGTCGAGATGATCGATAGAATATGGTCTCGATCAATTTCATTCACGCCATGATTATGCAACCAATCATGGATTTCGCGTAGACCGGTTTCACTGGATCCGACCACTTTCTCGTCAGCGAGATCGTGGAACAGCGCGGCGAGCGTGCATACGAATGGATCGGCCTGTTCATACGATGCGATGCGTTCTGCCATCTCGGTAACGCGGTGAATATGCCACCAGTCATGGCCCGAACCTTCGCCATAGAGTCTGTCGCGCACATATTCGCGTGCCTGCATGATCGTATTGTCGTTTGTCATGACCATTAACCCCTGTCCTTTGTTAGCCATTCACGATCTGCCATGTTGTTCATAGCGACTTCACGAATCGATAGCCGTTCTTAGCGAAGCCATTCCGTTCGTAGAAGGCATGCGCCCGCACGCGTTCCGGCTTCATCCCGCTTGTGAGATACAGGCTGCTTGAGCCGTGCTGCTTCGCCCATCTCTCCACGAATCGGATTAATGCCCTGCCTAAGCCCTGTCCTTGACAATCACTCTTCACGACGAGGAGCGAGATTTGCGTCACAAGTCCGTCCCCTTCATAATAGTAGACTTCTCGAATGCCGATCATCCCTGCCACTATTCCTTCCAATTCTGCAACGAAAGTGTGGTAATCGGTCAGAGATTCGATCTTCTGCATCCGCTTCCGCATGTCTTCGGTCTTCGTCGGGTAACCGAGATCATCCATAAGTAGCGTGAGCGCTTCCGAATCAGTCGACCGGTAAGGCCGAATCGTAATCGTCGTCATCCTCGCTTGTTCCTCCAGACTCTCAACTTATAGAATAACCATGAGGTAATTATAGATTCCTTGCTCTTGTGACAGGCCACTTGATTGCGATACAGAAAATCGCTCGGTTCAACTTGAATCTGCGTCAATGGCTGCACGGATGTAGGACTCACCCACTCTGCGAAGTCGATGTATCCCTCCCCCGACTTGCGGAATGTCTGATCGGGTAAGAAGTAGACGGTTCCTGCCGTCCAGGGATTTCCCGCCCAGGTATCCCGTGTCAGCGAGAAGTAATAGTATCGTTTGGAGCCTTTTCCGATAAAACAGGCATTCCGAAAGTTCCCCTTCAGCTTGGACCTGTCGAATACAGCGTAGAATACTGGCCATATGCCATCCTTAGTCGCAAAGACTGCTTCGACATACTCGCCGTTATATAGCGTTTGTCTTCTCGGCTCGAATCGTTGGATATCCATTCGGTTCGAGCCATGCAGAAGCACGGCATGACGCTGGGCGATATACTGGATAAGTCGGTGCTTCGAATACGGCCCCGCATAATGGATTGCAGACCCTCTGTTCAAGGCTTCGGCATATGCGGCCTCGAAAGCTTGCGCTTCGTCCTTCGTAAACTCCGGGATGTCACGCCGATAGAAGAAGCATCCCATGATGAATGCCACGATTGTCCCTCTCAAATTCACGGATCTCACTCCATCAATGTCAATTGCTCGCGTGCGGTAACGGTTTATAGTAAATGACTGTCCCGTCGAGGCTGCCACTCGAGGATCTGGCGTAGCCGGGAATATGACCTGCCATGATGTAGCCTAGTTTCTTATAGAGTGCATTAGAAGGGTCGCTTTCTCTTGTGTCTAGGACGATTAGACTGCGCCCCTCGTTCTTGCAAGCTTCTTCTGCCACTCCCATCAACCGCTCTCCGATGCCTCTTCTCCTGTAGTCCGGGTGAACCATTAGTTTGGCCACCTCAGCACGATGAACGGCATTCGCTTTCGCCGCCAGATGCACTTGTACGGAACCGACCAACTGACCGTCGATCATGGCCGTCCATAGCAGAACGTCTTCAACGTGAACGTGCGACCAGTAGGCATTGGCTGCTTCAGTGGTTAGCGGCGCTAGAAAACCGATCGAAGCTCCCTCATCCACTACGTCTACCAATAGTCCGCTAAGCGCCCGCAGGATCGGTTCGTCGAGCTTCGAGAGTCGATGAATCGCAATCGCGCCATTCTTCATCCATTCCATCCCTTCCGCTGCAGCAAAGCGCTGATCTGAGCCATATGATGCTGATTATGCCATACGAATCGCTGAAGCGCCGTGTCAATCGTGATGACGCCTAACGCTTGCGTCTGTAAGGGACGCGCATACTGATGCGGTTCTAGATGCTGCAGCAGGATCGATAGCCGTTGATGAAGCTTCTCCAACAGGAGGAGAGAATTCTCGATCGGAAGCTCCTTGTAATCCCGTTGCTCAGCCCATAGATCTTCACGATACGAGCTCGCCAACGGCGATTCCTCGTTTAGTGCTCGCTTCAATCGAAGATAAGCGTTCATGTCGTTATCGGCAAGATGATGAACGATCTGCCTGATCGACCACCCCTCTTGTCTGTACGGGGTATCCAATTGTTCGTGGTCCAAACGCTGAACCATGCTTCGCAGCGTACTCGCCAGTTCGCTGATCTGCGTTCTCGTTCTCGCTCGATTTTCGTGCGAAGGATGTTCGATAGGGATGAACGCGCCGAGAGGAAATCGTAGAGGATCCATGCTAGATTTCCTCCGATTGCCGAATGATCTGCGCCGCCTCATCTAAATTGCCGCATATGTAATTCGGTTCAATGTCATCCGGCTGCCGCTTGTTCAGTCGGTTCAGCCAGATCGTCTGCATGCCGACGGAACTAGCTCCGAATACGTCGCTAGTAATGGAGTCGCCGATATGGATGACTTCGTCCGTGTTGAGGTTATATCTACGCAACGCTTCGATGAACATCTCCGGCCTCGGCTTGTATGCGCGGACAGTCTCGCTCGTGATGATTCCTTGGACTTCAATGCCGTGATGGCGTACAGCGTTCGTCACGTCTTCGGTGTCGATGTTCGAGAGGATGTATGCGGGTATCGATCGGAATTGCTGGAGGAAAGGCAGCGTATCCTCATAGAGTCGAGGATGCATCCAATGGTCGAACTGGATCTGGATGAGATCATGCGCCGCACAGTTCGATCCGTAATGCGCAATCGTCTCAGCTAGGGACAAGATCGCCAGTTCTCGCTGCGTCTTGAACCCGTCGCCATTGCAGTCGCGGAACATGCGTGATATGCTGCCCCACCAATATCGTCCGATATCGCTCGTGTCACAAGTTGCTGTTGCCGTTGCTCGAACCTGCTCGTAGATGGCTGGCAAGACATCGTCGTCTTCATGCACCAACGTACCGTAGAAATCCAGAAAAATCGCCTTGACCGGCATTCGATCAACTCCTCAGACCTTTACTTGGAAAGATAGCCGCGCTCGACCGCGTCCGCGATGATCGATTGCGCATATTCCCATAATACAGTCGACCCTTCGCTTATCTCTTCATTCCTTCTGAGTACTTGTTCCTGCGTAATGCCATACTTCTGCCAGGTATCGCCTCGGTTATGGCGGTTATGGATGAGCGGCTGCAGGCGATCGAGCGCTGAAGCGAACTTCGCCTCTTTCGTGCCGCGCTCCTCGTACTCTTGCCATAAGTCCATCAATTCCTGTGCTTGCGCCTGCGACAGCATGCCGAAGATCCGATTGGCCGCACGGAGCTCCCGCTCGTATTTATCTTGGTAGCCAACCGTGTCATAGGCAAAAGTATCGCCCGCGTCGATCTCGACCAGGTCGTGAACGAGCAGCATTTTGAATACTTTGAGAAGATCGACTTCTTGGTTCGCATGCGGATGCAGGATAAGGGCCATCATCGCGAGGTGCCAAGTATGCTCAGCGTCGTTCTCAAGGCGATCGCCGTGCATGATTTTCGTTTTCCTATGGATGGTCTTCAGCTTGTCGATCTCGATGATGAATTTCATTTGGTCTTCCAGCATTGTCGTGCTCCTTCGTGTTTACTGAGGGGGGGATGAGCGTTCATTATGAATTCGATCCTGCTCCAACGCGCGGTTAACCATTTCTCGTGTATAGTCACGACGCGGCAGTCGCGTTAGGATCATGATCTGAAGGACTATAACAACGATAAGCAATAGGAAAATCATGGTTAACATACGCGTTCACCCTCTAATGACAGTTGGTAAGGCTTGACTTACGTCTTGTAATCGTAGAACACGAGCCTGTTGCCGAAGGGGTCGGATACCGATACTTCTCTCATATCCCATGGCTGTACCTCGATGCCGGGCTTGGCGTATTTATACGATTGAGCAGTTAAGTTCCTATGAAAATCGTCCAACTCGCTGTTATGGATCCGTATGGCGGAGCCTGGGGTGCAGTCCCCATGGTGTTCGGATAGATGAAGTTTCACTTGACCCAGAGATACCTGCATATACAACGGAAAATCAACCTCAAAACGATGTTCCCAGTCTACCTGGAAGCCTAAGTATTCCACGTAGAACTCCCTCGCTTTGGCTTCGTCGAAGATTCTAAGGATCGGTATAATCTCAGTGAGCAATTTCATTCCCTCCATTCGTAAGATAGACCTCTAATCGCGATCGAACTTCCGGCCACTCGCGATCAATGATGCTGTATACGACATAATCGAGCCCATGATATTTACGCCGAAGAATGCCTTCTCGAACTGCCCCCAACTTCTCGATTGCACGTTGCGAGCGGAAGTTATCGGTTGTCGTTATGATCTCTACTCTGCAGACTTGCAGCGATTCGAATGCATAACGCAGCATTAGCGATTTCGCTTCAGCATTCATGCCTGTTCCCCATACTTTCGGGTTGTACCAAGTCGATCCGATGTTCATATTGCGATTCTCCTGCGATATCCTTAAGAACCGCGTAGACCCTACGAATTGTTGTAACGCCTTATCATATACCGCATACGGGTATTGTTCATACCTGCTGCGCGCTTCGAGTGCACGATGCACGAAGCTGCTCATGTCGTCCATGGACCGGATCGCAATCGGGTAGTTGCTCCATATTTCCGGAGATTGAGCACTGGCGAACAACATGGGAATATGTTCGGTCCCCAGCGGTACTAGCTTGACCCGCCCTCCTTCCAACTCGGTAAACGTATACATGCAATCAATCTCCATTCCCATCGGTTTCGAGCTTAATCCAGAAGCGATGAATGACGTTGCCGTCCCTGGTAGAACCGCAACAAGGAGTCCTTCCATTGAATCGATGGTCTAACGAGCGATAGCTGCGGCACGATTAATTCACGCTCCTTACTTCATCGGTACAAAGAAATCCGCCGGAGCGCACTTTGGCATTGGACTGAACGTCATGACGATTCAAGGGTAATTTCCTCCAATGCGATTAGTCGCTTCATTCGCCTACAAGCATGAATGCCAGCTAATTCCGTGTGCCCACGTAATAAATAATCCCACCTTCGGTCATTAACCTATGGGCGGGTTGCTTGGAGCGCTCTCAGTCGTGGTCCGATCGCACGGAATTTACGGATAATTTATTCTCGATCTGCGCTTTATGCTGTTCGTCATGATGGGTGAAAATCTCGATGTAGCTATCCATGGAATATTTGCGTTTGAAGCCGCCGATCGTGAATCGAATCCGACTATCATACTTCTTGGATAATTCCTCTATCAGTTCCGATCTAGTCCGAACGAATGCATCGATTAATTCTGAAGCGTTATTGAAGTCCTTGGCCAACTCTATTGCTTTCTGGTTATGTTCTTCTATGTCGACGAACGCGGGCAGGTTAGCCCCATGCGCCATCCCGCGCACCATGACGTCGATGCTGAAGCGGTCCCAGTTCCAGAGGTGGCACACGAGTTCCTTCAACGACCATTTGCCAGGGGCGATGGGCTGCTGCCAGACGCTCTCCTCCAGACTCCGAAGACCCTCGATATAAGGGATGAACGCTCGGAATTCCTGAATCGCTTGACTAGTCATTCATCTGAACCTCCAATAATGTAATACTTCCTGCTGTCTTCGTCTTTATCGTATGGATATTGCCGACTTTAGTCAACACGACGATTCGAGTATTCTACATATCGGGAGCACTGGCCCTCCAGTCAAATTCCTGCCTCCAACTGGATGCTCGGTTCGGGATCTCATCTGACAATGTCGTTGCCTAGCATGACTCTCCCGTTCAATAGGCAACGAAATCGCTCTACGCCGGGATATTTTTCGCCTAGGCTAGTTATTTGGAATCCCAATCTTCTATAGAAATCCACGGCTGCAATGTCCGTCTCAGCTTCGAGAATCGGGATGTTGTAGTGTCGCATCAAGTGATCGATCAACTTGGTTCCCAAGCCTTGGCGTTGGTATTGCGGCTTAATGGCGATGTGGAGCAAGATGGCTTGGTCGGGATACGGTCTCCATAGTCCGGCTGCTCCCACAAGTTCGTCCTGCTGCACGATACCAGAGAGCAGACGATCGGGGTCATCGTCATACTGCTGCAATTCGGCTAATACCTTGCTATGATCTCCGCATACACATAGCCTGAGCAGTTCTAGTATGCTCGTCCCGTAAGTGGATATTGCCGCGTCAATCATGATGGATTCCTCGATCGAAGCAGTTCCGCTACTACTGGTATAACCGGAGGACTAATCGCTGCAGGCAGTTGATCAATCGAATAGAAGCGTGCATCTATACCTTCTTCGACATCCACATGAATCACTCCATGGTACTCATCGGTCATAAATACGATATCCACGTTGTATACTTCGTCGCCGTTCGGATACTGATAATAGAGCTCCTCACCCGAGAATACCCCGAACAGTCGCAGGTCCCTTACGTGTAATCCGGTCTCTTCGTAGACTTCTCTCGCCGCGGTAATCTCCGCTTGTTCGCCAAGTTCCATCGCGCCGCCCGGAAAACACCAACAATCGTTATCCGTCCGATGGAGCATGAGCACTTGCCCCTCTGGGTTCATAATGATGACGCTTGCCCCGCACTGCATAACAGGACGACTGCCAACCATTTTTCGAAGTTCTCGTATGTATGCCTTCATGTTCCTCACTCCATTCACCTTAGGATCTATTGGCATAGGACTATCGTTTCCCTCCCCATTCAAAACAACTCCGGTTGTGCCATCCATTGTTCGATCTCTACAGTTCCTTGAACGCCCAGAAGTCTGTACAGGTACCTGTAGACTCGTCTGCATCGGGATAGATCAGGCAGGTCAAGAATCGTGCAGTATCCTGATAGGAAGGCAGCCGCAGACGGCTCATCAAGGGTATACTCGAGGCTAATGAAATCCAGCTCTCTGGGAGCTGCAGCGTAAGCTTCGACATCGACGATAGCCGAAATCATCCCATTCTCCGTCAGGAATTGCGAGGGGTCCAAGTCCACCAGAATCGGGCAGAAGCAGGTTGGTGCAGGAAGCGTGCTTAATACTTGCAGCATCTCGTTCAGCATTGCTGTAATTTGGGGCTCACCCCTGCAATCACGTACAACTAATTGCTCCATTGTCTCGGCAAGATGTCGATGGAAGTACTCCCGCGGCTGTACGCTCGTCCTAGCTAGATTGCCGTATTCGTTATAACGCAGCGAGTGCACCTTCGCTAGCCAAACCCCCAATTGATGGAGCAACTCGCGGGATTGATGCTTGAAGGAATGCAACTGTACGCCGCTCATTTTCTCAACGACGAGATATTCCCTCCCCGCTACCTCTGCGCGCGAGATGATCTGAGGAACAGGAACACCAGGCACACTGCGAAGGACACGCGCATTCGCCTCGAATTGCGAGAGCGCGCGAGGATCGATACCGAACAGATTCAGACAACCCCACCAGAATTCCCGACTGGGTTCTTCCGTTAATCTAGATCTGCGTACGACAACCTCGCTGCTTCGGGTCTTTACAAGCCATACATCGCTGGCATGTTCGTCATAGCCCGGGTCAAGCTCATGCATGTGCAAGATTGGTTCCTGGAATAGTTGTTGAACTAAGCTTGCGGTCATCGCTGCTGTCACCTCGTCAAGAACGATTTAGAAATCGATATAGAACGGCTGCTTGTTCCGATCCAAGCAATACTCGATCCGCTGCCTGAAGTTCATGTAGTTCACCTTCTCCAGTCCTTCTTGGATAGGGAAATAGGCTACCTCCAAGCTTTCCTCAGAGGTGGTTAACCGGCCGCCGATCGGTCTGGCCAAGAACAAGGTGTTGCAGATGGACTGGTTGACGTTCTGGAAGATGCCGCAGAAGCGAATGATTTCAATCTCTACCCCAGACTCCTCTCTCGTCTCGCGTATGGCTGCCTGCCATACCGATTCCCCTTCTTCCACTTGCCCGCCCGGCATCTCCCAGCCCCTCTCAGGTCCTCGGATGAGCAGGAGCTGGTTATCGTCCCGTATGACGATCGCAGCTGCAGATACAATATGTTTGGGTGGATTCATCGTGTTGCCTCCATCTATGTAATTAGTCGGTCTGCTCATATCGCATATTCGCTCGCGATTCTACAATGGTTAAGATATTCGTATCGAATTGTTGAATCGTTCTCTACCATAGGATTGAGCAACTCGGAGTAATGCCCCGCCAGATTCCCGTCTTGATAGATGAAGTGATGATTATAGCAAGCAGGCTCATACAGAATTTTCTCGAGGCAAGGAGGTATGTTGGTGGCAATCCCTTGGTTATCGGGATGCAGAATCCAATCGATGCTTTTCCAATCCAGTATTCCTTCATTCGTCTGAATCGGCGTAACATAAGCATAATCAGCTGGAACTTCCGCAAGATACGTATACATCCCGCCATACTTCAATCCGTCGACGTTCCAAGTAATGAATCCTTTGAACGATAGATCGCAGCCCGTAATCCGCGTTTCCTCGTATAGTTCCCTGACGGCAGATGCTCTCGGATCTTCCCCTGGCTCGAGCTTGCCGCCTACGCCGTTCCATCGTCCCATCCAGCTGGGGTGCTCCCTATTGAGCAGCAGAATATGGCTTCCCCTGCGCACAAAACAGATATTATAGGTCAACATTGCATCTCGTCCCGAATGATTGATCTCTGCACTGTACCTGCTATCAGTTCTCTCACTCCTCGCGCTTACGCAAAATCATCGATTGATAATCAGGAGAATGACCTGGGGGTTGCGTAACTTTGAAGTGCGTAAGCTCAAAGTACTTCGAAACCTCTCCCTGTAAATCTTCATTGGTGTAGGAGGAAAAATATCGCTTCGGATTATAGGCGTCCTCTCCCCAGATCCCCTCGCTGTTCTGCCCGCCGTATAAGCCGAGATAAAATAATCCGCCTGGCTTCATCACGCGACGAACACTGAGGAGTACAGTCGGCAGACTCTTCTTAGGCACGTGAAGCAGCGCGTTCATGGACCATACCGCATCGAAGGAATTGCCATTCCCTTCGATATTATAGAAGTCCATCACGCTTGCCTTAATTCCTCGATCGCGGCAGCAATTGATCATCTCTGCGCTGCTGTCAATGGCAAGGACATCGAACCCATTCGATTGCAGCCATTCGCTTTGCTGCCCCGCTCCCGCTCCCACGTCAAGCAATGATTCGCCGCTCGAGGGTTCGATGAAAGAACGGAACCATTGCAACTCTTCTAATTTCCATTGTTCCATCGAGGTTTTGTCTCTTAATCTTGCATTCGCATTATAGCTCTTCATGATCACGCTCTTAATTGCAGCGTCCTCCAATGCAACACACCTCCGAACACGAATTAGCATCACTGCAGCGAAATAGCAAAACCCACCAGACGGTACGCAAACCAGTGGTGGGTTATCGAATTGAACCTTAATACTGCCTATAATACCATAATAAACCAATGGTGTGAAGAACGTTTGTTTGGTTCAGCGCTATACGATTTTACCGTTGTGCTTCACACCGAACATGCCCTCGAGGCCGTCATGATTGTTCAACCCATACTTGCGGTAGAACGGTTCTTTACCGTTAGCCGCGAACAAAGCGATAAAGGCTTTCTCAGGTGCCCGTTGCTCTAAAATTTCGACTAACCGGTCCATCATTCGGCCGCCGACGCCTCGGCTCTGATAGTCCGGAATAACCGCAATGTCCTGGATGTAGAAGTAGATTCGGCCATCTCCGACCACACGCCCCATGCCGATAACGCGCTGGTGATGTACAGCTACTACGCCGAACAAGGAATTCTCGATCGATTCCGCAGCTACATCGAAGTTGATATAATCCTCCCAACCGACCGCTCTGCATATCGCATGATATTCCTCGAGAGTCGGCAGCCGGTCGATCACTTCATACTCGTCACGCATCTGACTCCGCCTCCCGCTCACGCTGCATCGATCGCTTATAATCGTCCGTAAGCATTCCGGCATAACCCCAATTCTCATCTTCGATTTCTTGGATGACGATGTGCGTATGTTCAGGCTTCTTTCCCAATACGTTGACTAGCGTTTCCGTGAACGCTTTGACAATGGCTTCTTTCTGCTCGCGAGTCGCGCCTTTCGTAATTTGCAGATTAATATAGGGCATCCAATTCACCTCATCTCTGTTATGATCTCGACTACCGACATTACTTGTGCGACGATGAACGACATTACGCCTACAAGCACGAACCAACGGATCAACAACCTTATTTTCCTCGGAAAATGTTCGATCCTCTTCGGCACTTGATGACCGTTCACGATATCATAATGCTTAATCACGTCATTGAACGCGGTACGATGGTCACAATCTTCAAGCGGCCGCGAAGGTTCCGAGTAATGCAGGCTAGGATCCTCGAACGGGTTGTATTTATCACCTTGCTTCATGACTCTCCCCCTTCAGCTGCCGACCATAGTCGAATTAGCTTAAGCGATATGTTCCGTGGCTTGAATCCATCTGTTAATGACCTGAGTGAGATCGCGCTTCATTCCGATTACGTCGTCCATCGATCTGAACGTGATGGTTGCCCGGTCGCCTGATACCCACTTCAATCGTCTCGTGTCATCCTCGAACAATGGACCGTTATTGGCGTATGGCGTAACTTGGGATCCGCAATGGAAGATGAGCATGAAGCGGTCATGTCCATGGAGATTAAAGGTAATTCGATCCGCGTCGTTCACGCAGAAGCTAGGTGCCTTCCACTTGATCTTCTCGGTTAGTTGAGCGTTGGCCTCTAGGATGATGCTTCGAACTGCTTCAATTTCGGCCTTCAACGGATGCTCGAGTGCTTCAAGGAATGTCGCCACTTGCTCCTGTCCTGTTCGTCTTGCCGGCATTGCATTCTCTCCCCCTATCCGCCGAACATCAGATCGACGATTGAACCTGATGCACCGCTCTTCTTCCCTGCAAGGATATCTGGATTAAACACTTCCACGGACCCGCAATGGAGACAACTAACGAACAAATAGTGATTGTGCTGAACGTCCAATAGTTTACTGAGGCCTGTCCCGGTCATGGCTACTTCCTTGACCTCACATTCCCTATTCGAGCATCTCGCGCACCGGAATTTTTCTATGATTAGCTGATCGATGCTCGCTGCGCCGTCATGTTCATGCTCGATGTCATCGGTCTCATCGAACCGCGGGTTCCCATCACGGTCAAGCAGCACCTCATGTCTGCAATTGGGGCAAATCTCATCGATAATTTCAACTGTCTCTGTGCACCACGGACATTCTAGCATTCGTTATCGACCTCGCTCATAACAAGTATTCTCTTACTTCTTGCCAGCTGTTCACGCGAACATATCCGGTTTCATGAATGTTATGAGGGGCTGTGAATAGTATTCCTTGTCCCCGGAACCGCCGAAAATGCCTCGAGTTGTCATCGATTAGGTAGTCGGCATTGATGATGCTTTTGTCTCCGCAGAACACATAATTGTGTTCATGTATGTACGGAAAATGGTTCTTCAGCCACTCGAACTTGGCTTGAAATGAAGATGGATGCTCCATCGCTGCTGTCGTGATGAAGATCTCATAATGTTCGCTGAGTTCGCGAATCACGTCCTGGCTCCCTGCAATTACATCCAAGTCACCGAAGAAGTCGGGAGCATCCGCGATCTTCATTATCGCTTCCGCTAGTTCGGGACGGATCTCCCGGAGCCTGGTTCCCATAACGTCGGCGGTCGATAACGTTTCATTGAATGTGCGGTTGAATACTGCTAAGTGCTTCGTATGATAATCGGCGATTACCTCATCCATGTCAATGGCAATTCGTTTCATTCTCTTCACCTCGTTCGAATCAATTGGTGTCTCTAGCAAACCATCGGCGACGTCAGTCAAAGTACAGGCAAACGTGAAGAACTATGCCGATTACGAATACAATAGATAATACTTTATGGATCGTTTGCCTAGTATCGAATAATAATAACTGAAGGATCGCTCGGACTACCCAGAATAGTCCCATGCCGATGATTAGAGCATGACCAAGACCGGTTGAGCGGATATCACTTGCATAAAAGTTGAAACAATACGCGACAAGCAAGAACATGAAGGTCAAGCAAAGATTAAGCGTCTGAACTACCGCTCTATTGGTCGGTGACAGGTTCATGAGCTGCTCCTTCCATTCTAACAACCTCCAGAAGAACAGATGGAACACGCCAAACAACAAATAATAGAGAGCTATTATCTTTATTAGCAAGCAAGCATCATCTCCCCATTATTCTAGCATACCTAACCGTATTATCTTCGCTTTACGGGGCAGTATATAATGACTTCGCTATTTTCGCCGTCTTTCTGCTCGTCGTACGCTTCATAATAATACGAAACGTCGTCGTACATGTATCCATTCTCATATAACCATGTTGTTGTATAGTCATATGCACTTGCTGTTCTGCTTCTCGGGCCAATATAATGAGTCTTCGCATAAACTCTAGGCAATAATTGAATATGTATCATTCCGTGTGGAAGGCGGGTCAACGGTTCAACCTCGTAGCAACAGTAAAAATCAAGCAACCCGCTATTCCCTTTATAATTGGGTGGTGTAATTCCGTACGTCATATTGGGTCTCGCGATATTCGCGATCTCGCTGCGTCTTCTGGCTAATTCCGCGAACGCATCGCTGACTCCTTGACCAAGCTCCGACATAAATCCATTTGCACGAACGCCTACATAGGTAGTAATCGTTGAAGTTTCTATGATTTCAACTTTCATCGTATAACCCCCTTCTTCTGAACAACCACAACGATGCCGACATTGTCCATTCTTTGTACTTTGTTATTTGCCATCAAATCATCTCCAACTGCCTATCAAGCCTCATATAAATGCTTCGTTCATTGAATCCAAGCGACTTCCAGAATTCAAATCCTCGCTTGTTCGCACTCAACACCTCGAGGTCAATGCAATCACACTCCAAGTGACTTGCTAATAATTTGAAGGCGTATTTACCCATTCCTTGTCTCCTAGCGTCCCTACAAATAAAAAATTGCCGTAAATACAGCGGAGATCTATGATGATTAACCAGAGCGTAGCCTTTGATCTGCTCACCTTCTCTAAACCAATAAGCCTTGTAGTCTGTATTTAAGAATCCTCGCATTCGTTCCTTCAGTTCTTCGCGACTCATTGGGTTGTCATGCTGCTCATCTTCTATGAGTTGTTGATTCAGCTCTGCAAGCATATCCAGATCGTTATCCGAACAACGTGCGATGTATAATGCGTTCATCCGATCACCTCATGAGTTCTTACGCCTTCGCGTATTTGTCTATTAATGCCTCATCCCAGATCTGTACTTCGACGTATCTTTCAGGTCCCTTCTCGCCATTGCAATTCCATTCTTGCGGCAATCCGAATTCATCAATGACTTGGATGATTTCCCGCTTCGTGTAAATCTGCTTCCGATAAGGCCGGTCGTCTTCATATCGCATGGTTGGGAACAGGTCCCCGTACGAAAAGCTTATCGAATCCTCTGTAAACTCATCCCAATCAATCGCTATACAGGCTGGATTTTTGTACCACGTATTTAGCCAATCACATTTCTCAAGGGTCATATAATGCGGATAACTATTCTGCGGTCTGCCGCCTTTGCTGATAAAGAGATCTCTTGCCTTCTTCTCCAATTCCCTTCGAATCATTAGATAATCTGTTTGCCGCTTACTTGCGAAGGCTACTCCTTCACGTTTAATTGCTTCGGATACTTTCGCTGCTTCTTCGGCTGTCAGACTTGATAAATTCCGAAATGGCCCTCGCGCCACGTCATAGTAATGATATAGAAATATTGTCATCTTCTTCCTATCCTTATTGTTTGATTACTTCCGAAATTGTGATTTGTCTGGATTTTTATCGCATTTAAAGTTCCGTTCGTTGAGAGAATTATGGAGTCTATAAACCTTGGTTATGCCTTGTTTGATGTGCAAGCCGATACAGTTCAGCGATATCATCTCTGCCTATCTCTCTGAATCTTGCAATCGCCTCATCAATTTCGACAATCTCAACAGCGATTACTTGTTCGCCACCTGCTGGATTCAACGGTTTGCCCACTAGTTTCACTTCCCCGTATCCCACAATTCTAATGAAATTGGGATGTGGGATGTGAGGTTTATATGGTTTGTCAGCAGCAGATTCGCATTCAAAAAAACCGAATACGTTATAAATCATTAATTCAGCCCCAAGCTCTTCCATTACTTCACGTTCTAATGCTTCTAAATAGACCTCTCCAGCTTCTAATGTTCCGCCAGGAAGTTCCCACATTCCATTATCGATTTGGAAAATGACATACTTCTCTTCTACGTAAGGAATGATACTTACATTACTTACTAGTCGCTCATCAAAATCTACGGACAATTTAAATTTGGCTCTTATGATTCCCCAATCTATTTCATCCGATAATGCAGGATATTCCGAATATGAGCGTGTATCCATGATCGCAATT
The DNA here is from genome assembly GCA_023433615.1 of Bacillota bacterium. Classification (GTDB taxonomy): domain Bacteria; phylum Bacillota; class Bacilli; order Paenibacillales; family Paenibacillaceae; genus Paenibacillus_I. Next base: position 48,897 of record JAEZCJ010000175.1, read on the forward strand.
CCTTCCGTTGATTTTACTAATAGCAGCTTCTCTTATCTATAGCTCAATTTATTAGTTATCTCAGCTAACGTGGTTTTACTTAGATCATTTATGACTAATTCATGATCTCCGAAATCAAGGTTATATGTCACATCATTCGGCACAACAACACAATGTACACCTGCAGCACGAGCAGCTTTCAGACCATTAGGAGAGTCTTCGAAGGCTAATGTGCATCTTCCTGCGCAGTTCAATTGTGACAGAACCTTATCGTATAACTCCGGATCGGGCTTAACTCTTGAAACCAAGTCTGCTGTCATGATTACATCAAAATAAGACGATAACTGGTGTTCCTCTAAATAACCAGTAATCCATTCCATCTTTGAACTCGAAGCTATAGCAATCCCCATTTCCATCTCCTTCGCATCCCTTAAACATGAGATGATTCCAGGTCTGACGGGTTGGCTGACCATATATTGATTATAATAGTCTCTTGATTTCGTTCTTATCTCACTTTCGCTAACCGTATTGTTTAACTTAGTGATCAAGTTTACTACAGGATTAAATGAATCAAACGAAGTGCCAATGCACTTGGACCAATCTTCTATTGACAATGTGAAATCATAATCCTCATAAACTTTATTAAATGCTTGAAACCATGGTGTCTCTGTATCTATTATCGTCCCATCAAAATCAAATATCACCAATTGAATCATAGAATGCCCTCACAATCACATTGATCTTTGCCTATTCGCTTCGATGATTTTCCAACAGGTCTTCCATCAATGTAGTTCCCCAGAACGGACCGGATTCTTTATGAATATACCGTTTAATTACTTCCCGTATTGGATATGGTTGTAGATTATGTTCTTCCATTTGTTCAATTGGAATCCAATAAAACTCTAAGTGATCCTCTTTTGATTCCGGGTTGTTATTTCGATTGATTGTCGGCAATTCAACGATAAACAAATGGTTTATTTCTTGATGAAATACTTCAGAATAATCAAAGTGAGCTTCCACGCATCCTACATAGTCCCTGACAATACTTTCTTGCCCCAGTTCTTCCATGATCTCTCTACTTAAGGAGGCTCTTATCCCTTCTCTAAACTCGGCATGACCACCAGGTAAAAAGGTATTAGCCATTCCTTTACAGTGCGCAACGAGAATGTAATCATGATCAATGATCAAAGCTCTTGCCAACACATGGTACTTCGATTTTTGATTCTCGATATGCTTCATCACATTCACATCCTAACCAATCACTCTCTATATTCTTGATATATTGCGAAGCTTAAGCATACATTGGCTACTTATCTTTGAATTTCTCCATATAAATTAGTGTCAGTGCTTCATTTAGAGGTTCTTGTTTAAACCTTTTATAACCCATACTCTCATAGAAACTAAGATTTCTAGTACTACGATGCCCTGTAAACAGCTCAAATCGTTTACAATCCATTACATTTTCCATCTCTCTCATCATCAATCGGCCGATTCCTTGCCCTTGGTGGCGTGGATGAACACAGAGCTTGTTTATATGACAAGTATCATTTGAATAGCTGACTCGAACCGATCCAATAATTTTCGAGTGACTAACCATTTTATAGAAAACACTTGTTATATACTTCTCTTGGATGTCTGATAAGGTTTGAATCAATGGTGGAATTACAATTTCTTTATACAGTTCGGCTTCACTTAAATAGGCAGTTTGTTGAAGCTCTAAAATGTCTTCAAGATCTTCAAATCTTGCTTTTTGTATATTAATCTTTATCACCTCACGCGTTTCAATTCGATGACTAAGCACTTTCCGCAACATTTTTCAAATTCGCAGGTCAAAATTAAGCACCCCGGTTTGTCAATTGTCTCCAATTCAGATGACATTCAGAATGATGTCCTTTAGCTCAATCAAATTGTTGATTCGATAGCTTGCCTCTGAGAAATCATGTGTTTTCGTGAAGTCATTATAGACAATCGCGCAATCAATCCCGGCTGCCACAGCGGAACTCAATCCTCTGTTTGAATCCTCAACAATCAGAGTCTCCTCTTTGGCAGCCCCGAATCGATTTAGACCGGTTAAGTATGGCTCCGGGTGAGGTTTGGAGCGCTTGTAGTCTTCACGGACAAGAACGAAATCCATGAATTGCGTTATCTTGCGTTTTTCGTGAATGAGTTGAAAATCCGCACGTTTCGAGGTCGTTATGATGGCCATACGGGCGTACTTTGATAGTTCAGCTAGCGCTTCAACGACGCCTTCGATCTCTATGTCTTCTTTCCTCAAGTATTCCTGATAATAGTAATTGCGGACCTCTCGCTGCTTGCTGATCGTCTGGTCATCCATACCTGCCGCCTTGGCTTGGGCCCAAGTGCCATATGACTGAGTCATATCTCGGAGGTATTGATCTTTATCCAATATAAATCCAACATCAGCCAGAGCTCGTTCTCCCGCTTTGTAGTACCAGTATTCAGTATCCACCAGAACGCCATCATGATCGAAGAGTATGTATTTTTTCAATGTATTGTTCTCCTTTTGGACATAAGCAACTTTCCTTTGTCATCAACAATGAAGCCATGAGCTTCGTGTACCTTGCCTGCTATTAAATATTCATTGATTTTCGCAAAGTTGTTATATGGGCTACATGGTGCTTTCCGTGCCAAGCATATAGTCCAAGATTGTAATCAAGGCTGATCAATGCTTGTGATCCCGGGTGATAGAATTGTTTCTGATAATCAGACTCACTCATAGATCGCAATAGGTTGATCCACTTTTTATGCAATGCTTCGATTAGCATTATTGAGAGATTAATATCAGTACTTTCACTATCATGAAGATTCGCCCATCGATCTTCATAATAAGGTTTTATTGTAGGCGTATCTTCAGTAAGAGAGAGTTTAAATCGAATATAACTATTCATATGGCTATCAGCCAAATGATGTACAACCTGCCGAAGATTCCAACCGCCCTCACGATATTCCAAATCTAATTGTTCTTCAGTCAAATCCTTGACAGCCTCTTTCAAAATGTTAGGTAATTTTTCAATTTCACTAATCCAAATTGCTCTTTGCGATGAAGATCCCATTTCAAAGTATTCAAATTTTCCGATCGGATATCTATTATCCATTGAAACCTCTCCCTTCGCTGTCACGTTTCATTAAGCCGAAGCCACCCTAAAAAAAGTACTTTTCCAGTGCATAGCAAACGCCATCTTCATCATTCGTTAAAGCCACATCATTCGCGATTCTCTTCACCTCATCTGGCGCATTGCCCATCGCAATCCCCATTCCAGCATATTCAAGCATATCGATATCGTTGTAATAATCACCGATGGCGATTAATTCTTCAGGCGGAATTTGATACTGAATTAACAGGTCACGTATAGCATTGGTTTTGCAAGTATGTTGATGGACGATTTCTTTGTAATGTTCTGCGTCTGCTCTTTTCCGTAAATGTTCGTCATATTCAACATGCTGCCATCCACTCATGAAGCGATGGTCGGAAACGACAAATTTTAGAATTGGCTCTTTGATTTTGAGGAGATTTGGGATGATCGCATACTTCGTACTATATTTCTGATAGTGTTCTTGGTGAAAATCACTGATGGATTCGACATAATACCGAAAAGCTGTATTCACAGCACAATGGATCTCTCGCTCACGGCAAAGCCGAATTGTTTCTTCAACATCCCGAATATGAAATGAGTAATCATTTAATACTTTCTTCTGATTAACGTCAATCGTGACAGCTCCATCAGTTGATATTAATATACCTGAATAACTTAATCGATCCAGAACGCTCGACATCTGTACATAATATCTGCCCGTCGCTAGAATAACTATAACTCCAGCATCTGATAGGGCTTGTAGTTTTTGTTTATTCTTCTCGCTTACATGGCCTTGGCTATCTAACAACGTTCCATCTAAATCCAGCGCTACTGCTCTATATTTCACATCCTCACCAGACTTTCATTCGATATTAGATCATCATGTTTTTACAATTTATCTCTTCTTTCTCATTCTTTCTTCGAGTATTTGAATTTCTTCATTTGCTTCTTTAATCAAAAACTTTAGAGATACTCCGGCAACTAGCGAAGAGAACGAGATGAAAAAACAAATCAACATCCAGATTGTCCCTCTTAGATCATTGGTAAAATTATACGAAAGAACCTCCGTAAACTGGCTGCTTGCAAAGAATATGAGTGTCAGCACGGAAAAAAGAACGAAAAGAAAAATAAAGAGATTGGACAATTTATTCGTTTTCTCAAAGAAAATCATTATACGACTGTCCTCCTTCACAAACCTTATAAACGATACTGACGCCAGAACCTTCTCACACTTCATTTAGGTCTTTCTTAAAGTAGTAGTGTCTATTACCGAGTGGGGCATTCTCGATTATCCCCATTTCTTTATAACCATGCTTCTTGTAGAAGTCTGGTGCTTGAAAACTGAAAGTGTTTAATTTTACGAATGAGCAATTATGATCTCTAGCTATCTTTTCAGCCTCTTCCAATCACACTATTGAGTCCGGCAATAATTATTCCTTTATCATTTTTCACGCATAAATTAATCTCTTCATATCTACCGTTCAGTACATGACAAGAATTGAATTCAATGAGTCTACTTCTCACATAATTAGCCTCTTCACGAGTTCCTTTAGATACTTTGGGAGAGTTAGACATTGGGTCCTCCTGAGATTTTGACATGTTTCCAGCGAATCGATCAATTCAGTATTGTTAGCTTCACTCTTTTTACTTTCAAATTATCAAAGATGATTTCATGAATCCCTTTGTTCATACATTCCCCAATCATCTTATTGAAAATCTTCGAGATTAGAATGCTATCTCCCAATGCGTCGTGCCTTTGAAAATCTGTATCATCAATCTTGTAGTAACGAATTAAGAAATTGGTTGATACAATATCAGTGATTTCCGGATGTAAGTATGTAAACAAAGCCTTTGTATCAAGAGCTATAGGGAGATCCAGCGTTTTATTATTTCTTTTACATTCCTCGCGTAAAAGTGGGAGGTCATATTCATATCCAGCTTGCGTTACTAGGACGCATCCTTTGATGAAAGCGTAAAATTCATCTATTATAGATGAAAAAGCATGAGCTTTTTCAACATCACTATTCGATATTCCTGTTAGACTTTCAATAAACTCTGGTATTGGTTTGGCTGGTCGTACAAGCGTCATATATTGTTCGATTACCGAACCATTTTCTCCAAGGATTACTGCACCAATTTGAATAATCTGATCGTTCATCTCATCTGGTCCGGTCGCTTCACAATCAAATACACAGAACCTTCTTTTATCGATCTCTTGAAGTATGAAATCTGTAATGACGTACTCACTATCAGATAGATTTTTAATCCTCATCGTATCACCTTTTCTATAGCGTGGTTAGCAAGAATGTCGGAATCTCTTTCTAATCATCCTGAGCTGACCTCTATGGTTTATCTCTTCTTCAAATACATGGAACCACATGAAACTCTTCAATATACAACCACTCATCGTTAACTGATCCGAAGAATCACTTTCATATCAATTTGTCATAACCTTTTGGATCCAATAGGTCTGGGTTATAATCCACATTAACCTGTGCTTCTTGTTTCATATTCTGATTGCATTTTTTACATATGTAACTTTTCAGTTTGATACTCTTATAATCATTGTATCTTCTATCAATTGGACTTATAACTTCTTCAATCCGACAAAGCAAACAAGTCACTTTCACTCTAACTACCTCCTGTTCAGGGTTCTCCGCAGATTATGCTTCTCTAATAATGCAACAGTCTATTCCAGATCGTTTCGGCAGAAACAATTGGGTTCGAAGCAATTTCAAAGTAATCTCTTGCATCGGATATCGTCAGGCATTCACGGGTTGCTACCCGGTCCAGCGCAGTGAGAGGCGAATGCCCTCATCGTGAATGCGGCATTTTGATGTCGACCAATTCTTGAGTAATCTTTCGCAAGTGTCCCGTATCATTCATTCTGTTTACTGTCTTGCTTTTGTTCCATTTCGTAATAGAAACATGCGTAATACTACATGGATCGATCTCAAAAGTGATCTTTTCGATCATTTCATTTGGAAATTCAAGCCACCATTGTAGTATTGCACTGGCAGTGTTTGCATGTGTTATGATCACTGCGGTGCCAGTAATATCCTCATTGATTTCCTCCATACATTTAGCGACTCTGGAATAGAGCATATTCCAGCTCTCTGCTTCTGGATAAGGGACCCAATCAAGTATTGGTCTTGTAATAGGAATTTCTAATAATCTAGCTTCTTCTCGAGTCTTATTTGCAGCAATCCCATTGTTAAGCTCACGTAAACCATTCTTGATAATTGGCTTACATGTAACATAGTTTCCAATAATCTCAGCAGTCTCTCTTGCCCTGGATAAATCACTACAATACAATTTATATCTCTTATCTTTCAAAAGTCCCTGCAGCTTTTCGCCAGTATTTTCCGCCTGTTGTTG
>JAEZCJ010000194.1 GCA_023433615.1 Bacillota bacterium
GGATCAGGCAGATAAGCAGATTGTTCGTGCCACCTTCGAGCGATATAACGGCGTCTACGGTTACCGGCAAGTTCAGCTCTTTCTGAACCAAGACCACGGTGTTTGGATGAACCACAAGAAAGTTCTGCGGTTAATGCAAGCAATGGAATTGCATTCTAGGACTCGTCGGAAATATCGGAACTACAACCGCGCCTGGAATATCGGCGACCGGATTGCACGGAACATCCTGAACCGTAATTTCCGTGCAGAAGCTCCTAACCAGAAATGGGTCACCGATATCACCCAATATCGAGTCGGAGACACTTGGCTGTACCTCTCGGCTATTAAAGATTTATGCCAGAACGAAATCGTTGCTTACCATATGAGCGAGCGAAATGACACGGAGCTTGTATTGCAGACATTCTCGAAGGCATTTAAAAAGGTGAAGGACGTGACAGGCCTAATCGTTCACAGCGATCAGGGAACCCAGTACACGTCCTACAAATACCATGACTTGCTGCCACAGGTTGAAGAAGCACAAAGGAGAATTGAGAATTATATCCACTTATATAACAACGGCCGTCCGCAAAGGAAACTAAATAAGCTGACTCCGGTAAAGCACCGAAATCAGCTTATTGTGTAGGGTTTTTCTCGAGTGTCCGCTAAATGGGGTCTTGACCACGCTCTATGGTGTCTCTTTGTTTATTCATGCGTATGTGCCGGAACGTAGGTCAACCTGACCACCTGCTCGCCGATTCGCTCGTGAGCCACGAGACGCAGCGGCGGCCGCGGACCGGCGAAGAACGGCTTGCCTTGACCCAGCACATATGGATGAAGATAGAGTCGGTACTCGTCTACGAGACCGAGCTCTGTTAGGCTGTGTGCCAGCTCCGGCCCGGAAACTTCAATGTAACCATCATGCTGAGCCTTCAGCCCTCGTACAGCCGCTGCGAGGTCGCCCTCGATCAGAGAAGCGTTCGGACCGACGGACTGTAACGTATTGGATACCACCCATTTCGGTTTGCTCGTCCATGCAGCTGCGTATTCCCGCTCCGGCGCATCCCATTCAGAAGGGTCTCCGTCCCAATATCGCATCGTCTCGTACATTCGGCGTCCGTACAAGCTGCCCGTCAAAGCGTGCACGTCATCGATAAAATGACGGAATACTACGGGATCGGGCCGGAACGCCATGTGGTCGACGAACCCGTCCAGCGACATATTCAATGCGTAAACGATTTTGGCCATGTGCCTCACTCCTCTTGGTTTACTCGCCTGTTCATCATCGGCATTACGACTTCCATCAAAATCCTCCTTCCTATGCATTTTACCATTTAACTGCATGCCCGGTTTCTCATAGATTGCTAATGTTGCATTCGTTTTGCACAATCTCATGCGCCAACTTAAAGTTTTCTTTAAGTTTCCCATTAGGGCTAATTTCCTATTATAGAATAGAATTATGGCGATTGATGCTACGAAATTTTGATGAAACAGAACAATAAGAAAGGAATGGTAAAAGTGGTGACAATACCAAAGATGAAACAAAGGTTAAGCCTGATGCTCGTACTATTGCTGATGGGCTCCTTCCTCTTCCCAACAGCAGGGAATGCCGCGGATGAGCTAACTGCGCAGCAAAAATATGATGCATTAAAAGAGAAAGGCATTTTTGCGGGGCTGGCTGACGGCACAGCCGGACTTGATCAGAACATGAACCGTGCCCAATTCGCTAGAGTAGCTGCGTTAATCCTAGATCTTGACGGGATAGGATTGCCGGATACGAAAGTTGTAACCGAAGCGCCTTTCAGTGATGTGAAGCTGACTCACTGGGCCGTAGAAGAGATTACAGCCGTTAAGGAAGAGGGCCTCTTTCAAGGATACCCGAATGGAACCTTTAATCCTGGCGGCGAAGTGACCGTTCAACAGCTGGCAGTCGTGGCTGCAGGCATACTTGGTATTGAGCCGGTAGAAGGTGCTGAAGTAGAGGGGGCTGCGGATTGGGCAGCCGGGTATATCAAAGCTTTAGAAGACGCAGGAGTTGCATTCCCCACGAACTATACAAGTGCTGCCCTTCGCTCTGATCTTGTTTCATTAGCCTATGTGGCTGACGCCCAGATAAATCCCGTGATCCCGGAAGTAGACGTGAACGAAGCCGAGGAGGAGGAAGCCGAGGAGACGGAAACCCCTCAGCCGCGGCCGGTAATCGATTGGCCGTACACGCCGCCAGCCAATCCGGCGCTTGCCATCGCTGGTGTGAAGCAATATGGCTCGGAGCTATTACAGGTGACCTTCAATAAGAACATCGATCCAGAAACCATTCAATTAACGGTCACGCGGGATGGCCAGCCCGTTGACTTCCAAGCCGTCCCGGACCAAGCGAACGGCTATCTCTTGACTCTTGCTGAGAATGTGCCGGAAGGAACCACCTATTCCTACACCGTGACCGCAAGCTACACCGACTCTTCAACCGTCATTGGTTCGAGAGAAGTCGATGCATATCCAGAGAGGATTGTCAAGCTAAAATTCGGCAATGGGTCTGACATGATTGCCCAAGGGGAACGGATCGGCGTATTGGTGAAGGCCTACAATCAGTTCGGAGAGACGATGGATAATCCGTCCGGGTTGGTTGTATATTCCGGTAATGTTGATGCTACATTTGACTCGAATCGTATGATTGCCATCGTGGATGTTCCGGCTAGAGGCTCTCTCGTTCATCTTGCAGCGGTACATCCCGCCGCTGGCGTGTCAGTCTCAAGTCAATTCACAATCGGGACGGCGCAGATTGCCTCGAAGCTAGAGTTCAGAAGCTCGCTTCGCGATACGAACGGGCAAGAAGTGGCGGAAGCGCAGTGGATGAATACGTATCATATGAACATCGATGTGTTGGATCAATACGGCCATATGATGCTCTATCCCTTGCCATCCGGGACGGGTGCGGTTCAATCCACCATCACCCCCAATTTGACCAATGTCTCCATCGGAGCGTTGAGCGAGGCGCCAGCCAATGAGCCGGGCACGTTATCGCTGCCGATCACGTTCGGCCAATCGGGTCCGGAGGAAGGCCAAGCGTATACCTTTACACTGTATGTGGGAGCGGGAAGCGCCAATCAGACTATCGACGTAGCCGACTCGCCTGTGCAGACTCTAGCGACACCTACAGCCGATCCTGCTGGCGGAGAAGTCGTATCAGGCACGCCGGTATCGCTTAGTGCAGCGAGTGGCGCGACCATCTACTACACGACAGACGGCAGCACGCCGTCGAGGACGAATGGTTTCGCATATACCGGACCGTTCGTAGTGAATAGCGCAATGACGATCAAGGCTATAGCGGTACAGGACGGCATGCAAGACAGTGACATTCTGGTGGAGAGCTACACGATTAACGTGCAGGGAACCGCTCTCAATCGGATCAATGTAGCAGCGGAGTCTGGCGATTGGGACAACGTGGACGAGTCTACTTTTACCGATGCTGGCGTAGAAGATGTAACGACATCCAACCTAGCGGCTGTGATAGCCGCGCTGAAGGCGGATGGAGCGACTTCGTGGACGGTGTCCGACATTCAGACACTCGTGAACGCCGTAATTGACGATCTGCAGAAGCAGCAAGCTGCACTCGACTTGATCAATGAATCAGCGGAGTCTGGCGACTGGACAAGCGTTACCGAGACGACTTTTGCCGATGCAGGCATAACAGGTGTAACGACATCCAACGTAACGGCTGTGAAAGACGCGCTGGACGCGGACGGAACGACTTCGTGGACGCTTACAGCCATTCAGACAATCGTGAATGCCGTTATTGACGATCTGCAGAAGCAGCAAGCTGCACTCGATTTGATCAATGTAGCAGCGGAGTCTGGCGACTGGAACAATGTTGACGAGACTACTTTTGCCACTGCTGGCGTAGAAGGTGTAACGACATCCAATGTAACGGCTGTGATAGCCGCGCTGAAGGCGGATGGAGCGACTTCGTGGACGGTGTCCGACATTCAGACAATCGTGAATGCCGTAATTGACGATAGCGCGAGACAGGCGGCACTCGATTTGATCAATGCCGCGTCAGCCTCGGTTCCTCCGAATTGGTCGGGCGTTACGGTGCAGACTTTCACCGATGCAGGCATTACGGGCGTCACTTTAGACCTACTAGACGACATTCAAATCTCATTGGAACAAAGTTTGGCACCATACCCAAGATCAGCCTCCGATATTCAGGCAATTTTTGACGCTGTCATACCAGATGCGATGGTATATGCAATCATACAGTGGCTTGGATTTGGATATGGGGATACCCCTACCGTTGATGTATTCATTCGCGCCGGTATAGACGGAGTGCAAGCTGGGAACATAGGTAACATCTTAGCTGCTCTTCAAGCGGCCTATCCAGGTAGCACTCCTTTTGATCCACCGAATATCCAGACCAGAGAAGATATCCAAGAAGAAGTTGACTTCTACTTAAGCCAACCAGAATAGTAACAGCGCAAAATAACGGTGCATGGGATGCTATCCCTTCACCGTTATTTTATGCCAGCATCTGTCTGTATACAGTGCAGTCGTCACCAAATCGTCGATACTAATATAACCATCCCAACAAGACAGCGGCGCAAGGGCTCTCCCCCTGCGCCGCTGTCTTTTATTCATCCACGATCCGAATGTGCACCGCTGCCGTCCTAATATCCTAGGGGGAAATATCTTAAGTTTGTATATTGAAAGCGCTATCTAATAATTATATCGTATATTGAGGATATTTCCAGTATGTGGAAAATTGTCCAAAAAAGTCGAATAAGGAGGAATACGATTATGTCAAAACGATTTAGCAAAATGCTCTCGTTGCTCTGTTGCTTGGTCATGTTGATGACGCCAATGCCTGTCAGCGATGCCGCCGAAGATGACGAAACTGACGTACAAGCGAATGAGACACCGACCGCCATGTTCGGAACGCCTCAGCTCGGGTCAGATGACCCGCTGTGGGCCCTGACCATGGAGCATCTCATCAACAAAAGCACCGTGCCTGACGACGCCAGACCTCATGCCACGGGCACAGCCAGGATCCTGTGGGACAACGACTACCTGTATGCCCGCGTGGTTGTAGCGGACAGCAATCTCTATCAGGGGCCCGGCGGCGATCACCAGTACGACAGCTTAGAGTTCTATGTCGGCACCGGAGCCAGCGGTTCCAACCAATGGCGAGTCAGTTCGACAGGCGTGTTCTCGGGGCAGTCCGATCCGGGCAGAGCGGCATGGACCCAGATCACGGATACTGGCTATATCGTTGAGATGCGAATACCAAAGAGAGACTTGACTTTACAGCCTGGGAAATTGACCTTTGAAGTTTATATCAATAATTCGACGGTTAACGGCGGTGACCGCTATGAAGTTGTATCCGCTTTCGGAGATCCGGACACGGGTTATAGCAGCGCTGCATCTTTTACAGACAGCCTAGAGCTCACCCTAGCCAATCAAGTCGACGACAGATTCTCCATCATCGCCACGACGGGCTCGGGCGGCACAATAACGCCGAAAGCACCCGGCAATGTTCTGAGAGTAGCTAGAGGCTCAGACCAACAATTTACGATCACTCCCGATCACGGCAAAATTGTGGATGTCGTAACGGTAGACGGCGAGCCTGTGACGGTAACCGATAGCACCTATCATTTTATCAATGTTGAGGCTGACCATGCCTTTCACGCGACATTCATTAATGATTCAACCGCGGAGCTGCTTCCATTCATCGTATGGAACGACAACTTCGCTAGAGGCGAATACACGACGGCTGTCATCATTGACCTAGGCGAGGGGAGAGCGGCGGTAGGCTCCGAGCTTCATCCGGGCTTGTTCACCGTATCGGGCAAGAACACGACGCTGAACGGCGCCTCGGTGACCTTTGAAGGAACGCGCAAGATTACGAGGGTTTACGCCAATAACGAACCGAAGGTGCTCGGCTATATGGGGCCGGTAAGTTCTTCGCCGGACTATCAGCCCGGTCTGGAAAGCGGCCGATACATCGTAGTCGAATTCGAGTTTTATTCGGCGAGCGGCGGCAACACAACGCTGGATGGCAGCTCGAACTCGACAGCGCAGGTGTACAGCATCGTCCAGAACGGCGAGATCGTACTGACCGAAGGGGATCCGCTTAGCTTCATGGTTTTTGAACAGGACGACGTTGTGAATCCGATCCTCGACAAGTTTACGACACACACGGACGATTCGGTCAATCGCGCACTCTACCTTCACAAGGACGGAAGCGGAGATGTGGTGCAGGGATTGCCGCTCTATGTCTATACCCACGGCATGAGCCGCGGCGGCACAAGCGCTGAGACAGACCCTAAAGCGGCCATGAAATCCGCCAACGGCTCAGTCGCGCTGATGAAGAAAATAGGAGAAAACCCCAATAAATACGCCAGCCATATTCTGAACATTTCCTATAACGGCATCTCTACTCCATCCACAGCCAATGTTAAGAAGGTTATAGACGATCTGGTTGCCAGCGGGGCAGTAGACCCTAACCGTATTTACGCTGCGGGCTTCTCATGGGGCGGCCAGTATACGAACAGCTTAATTAACGCCTACCCTGGCTTCTTCGCGGCAGCAGCGCCTATGGCGCCGGTAAGCGGATCGCCGAACGCGAACGACAACGACGCTCACAGCGAACTAGCCTATTGGATGTTTATCAATGTGCATAACGTCGGAACGTACCAGAATAACCTAAATACCTTCATAACCACGAACATGCCGAAAATGACCAACGCGAGAGCTTCGAACTTTACGAGCAATGAGGCGCTTACGTGGCCATACAATCAATTTGATCAACCAAGTCAGAGACCGAATCCGAACAACACGCCCGTCCTGAGCGATCAGGTCGCGCACGAAGTAGAAGCGGCGGTTCTCTACAACGCGATTACGATGGAGAATCCGTTTACTGCGGAGCCTTGGAGCATCGCTCCGATCGCGCAGTCCGCTAACTTGCCTGCTTGGAACAATGACTACAGAGACGTCTTTGCTTGGATGTTCGCACAGAGTAAACTAGGCGAGCTGCCTGATGATGCTCCAACCGCCATGTTCGGAACGCCTGAGCTCGGATCGGGCGATCCGCTGTGGGCCCTGACAACGGAGCATCTCATCAACAAAAGCACTGTGCCTGATGACATCAGACCTCATGCCACGGGCACAGCCAGAATCCTGTGGGACAACGATTACGTGTATGCTCGCGTAGTTGTAGAGGATAGCAAACTTTATCAGGGATCCGGTGCGGATCATACGTACGACAGCCTAGAGTTTTTTGTCGGCCCGGGATCCAGCGGTTCCAACCAATGGCGTGTCAGTGCCACGGGCGTACTCTCCGGACAGTCCCATACGGACAGAGCTGTGTGGACTGCGATTACGGACACGGGATACGTCGTGGAAGTAAGAATACCTAAGAGAGACTTGATCTTGCAGCCAGGCAAACTTACCTTCGAAGTGAATATCAATAACTCGACGGAGACCGGTGCAGATCGCTATGAAGTCGTATCCGCTTTCGGAACCCCCGATACCGGGTTTAATAGCGATGCTGCATTCAAAGACAGCTTGGAGCTCACTCTAGCCGATACAGCGGACGCTAGACACTCCATCACGCTCTCGGCGGCTACGGGCGGCAAAATAACGCCGAACGTACCAGGCAATGTGATGCGAGTCGAACCTGGCTCGGACATCACGTTCACCGTTATCCCCGACAACGGCAAAATCGTGGATGCCGTAACGGTAGATGGCGAGGCTGTGACGATCGCAGACGATAATACATTCTCATTAACGAACATTAGCGCTGATCATAAAGTTCAAGTGACATTTACCGATGATTCAGCCGCTGATCAGCTTCCTTTTATCGTATGGAATGATAACTTTGCCAGCGGCGAGTACACTACGGCACTCATCATTGACCTAGGTGAAGGACAGGAAGCGTTAGGCTCCGCACTTCATCCGGACTTGTTCGCCGTATCCGCCAGAAACACGACCCTGGTCGATGACCTGGTCGTCTTCGAAGGACAGCGCAACGTATCGAGAGTATACGCCAATAACGAACCGAAGGTTCGCGGCTATCTTGGGAAAGTACACAATTCGCCGGATTATCAGGACGGACTGGCAAGCGGCCGTTACATCGTCGTTGAGCTCGAGTTCTATACGGAAGTCGGCGGTCGTACGACGCTGGATGGCAGCAACTCGACCAAGCAGAACTACAACATTGTTCAAAAGGGCGATATCGTCCGAACGGAAGGCGACCCGATTAGCTACGCCGTCTTCAAGCAGGAAAACGTCGTGAATCCGATCCTTGATAAATTTGCAACGTATATGAGCGAGGCGGTCAATTACGCGCTCTACCTTCACAAGGATGAAGAAGGCGAAGCGTTGCAAGGCATGCCGCTGTATGTTTACACGCACGGCTTTTCGCGCGGCGGCACACAGGCACATATCGACCAGAAAGCGTCGATGAAATCCGCTAACGGTTCGGTTGCCCTGATGAAGAGAATGGATAAAAATCCTGACCGATATGCCAGCCATATCCTGAATATTTCCTATAGCGGCGGTTCTGCTCCGCAAGTAGGCGCTATTAAGGCGATTATCGACGACATGGTTGCCAGCGGACTAGTAGAT
This sequence comes from Bacillota bacterium, assembly GCA_023433615.1. Classification (GTDB taxonomy): domain Bacteria; phylum Bacillota; class Bacilli; order Paenibacillales; family Paenibacillaceae; genus Paenibacillus_I. The sequence continues at coordinate 8,596 of JAEZCJ010000194.1, forward strand.
CCTAACCGCATTTATGTGGCAGGATTCTCGATGGGCGGAGGCGTTACGAGCAACTTGATTAACACCTACCCCGGCTTCTTCGCGGCTGCTGCACCAATGGGAATTTCATCTGGCTGGCCATCGGTAAGTGCAGACGCAGCTCACAAAGATCTGGCCTACTGGCTGTTGGTCAATACGTATGACTCTAATGCCAATAACATCGATAACATTGTCACCGATATTTCGGATTTGACCAATGCAAGGGCTTCTCGTTTCCAGAGCAATGAGGCGCTTACTTGGCCATACAATCAATATGATCAGCCAAGTCAGCGACCTAATCCGGAGAGCACGCCTCCACTGCTTCGCTATATCGCGCACGAAGTCGAAGCAGCGGTGCTGTACAACGAGATTTCGATGGCGAATCCGTTTACGGAGGAGACTTGGAGCATAGCTCCGATCTATCAGTCCCCTAACTTGCCGGCTTGGGACAACGACTACACAGACGTCTTTGAATGGATGTTCTCGCAGCGTAAACCAGGCGTGCCTAGCGCTCCGGTCGGCTTAACAGCGACGGCGGGCGATGCACGGGTCACATTAAGCTGGTCTGCACCGGCTAACGACGGCGGCAATGCGATATCGGGCTACAAGGTCTGGTACGGCAACGAAACGCCGGTCACGCTAGGCGCTGAGAAGACCGCACATACCTTCACAGGCCTGACGAACGGCCAAAGTTACACCTTCAAGGTCGTCGCGGTGAACGCGAAGGGCGACAGTGCGGAAGTATCTGCGACGGCGACACCGAAGAGTACTCCGTATGTGCCTGGTCCGTCTAGCGGCAATACCGGCAATACGGGCACCGAGACAGATGCCGGATCGTCGAAGCCGTCCTACACGGTGAACGCACCGCAGGATAAACCGGCGATCGCAGACGCTAACGGCAATACTACCCTGCCTGGCGGCGGCTTGATTACAACCAAGGGCGGGACGATGCTTGAGGTGCCTGAAGGCACAACGATTGACGCAAAAGGTAAGGTGACCATTCCGGCAGACAAGAGCGCCGATATCACGCTGCCAGGCGACAACGGCTTATCGCTGAACATCCACGAGGGTACAGAGCTTGTGTTCAATGACGACACCCCTCTGGGCTTCATCGTGGTATCGGGCAATTCTTTTGATGATGTCAACAAGGATGACTGGTTCTACAGCTATGTAAATTCCGCTTACACATTCATTCTTTTCAACGGCACGACGTCCACGACGTTCTCACCGGGCACCTCCATGACACGCTCGATGATCGTACAGGTACTGGCCAATCTTGAGGACGTCAATCGCTCAGACTTCACGAGTTCCCGCTTTAGCGACGTTGCGGACGGACAGTGGTACACGGCGGCAGTCGAGTGGGCGGCTGAGAACGGCATCGTTAATGGTGTAAGCACAGAGCTGTTTGACCCTAACGCATCGATGACACGCGAACAAATGCTGGTGATCCTGTACAGTTACATGAGCTACAAGGGCTATGAGATTCCTCTAAGCCAAGCGCAGTCCTTCGGGGATGAAAGCGAGATCAGTTCATGGGCATTGAAGGCCGTTAAGGCGCTGCAAGGCATCGACATCGTAGCAGGCAAGGGCAACAACATCTTTGATCCTCAAGGTACCGCTACCCGTGCCGAATTAGCCACAATATTAGTAAGGTTCATCGAATATTTGGCTAAGTAATGGCGTAGACAGAACATGGAGACCCTTCCGGCTGGACATTGTCCAGTCGGAGGGGTCTCCTTCTTTTTTACACGACAGCAGCTCTCATGGCCTTCTCAGGCACGAGAGTTGCTGAGATGATCGCACTAAAGGTATCTGACTCTTCTTCAGATTACCTCAAATATTAATAAATATAATAATCACATATTTACAAATCAGCAATTATCGATTATATTAACGAATATGATACACACATATTCGTTAATATTAGGAGGGGTCAAATGAAAGCTTATCTACTACGTCCAATACCACATGGTTCTAATCAGCTTCCGTTTTTTTTAAAGAATAACCGAGTTGCAATTGGATATCCAATAAAATCCGATTTGAAGAAGATTTCTTATTCTGAGATAAGAGAACGATTAAAATCACAAGGATGGGAAAAGGGAATAGGAAATGTATTTAGAATGTTGGAAACATTTTCAATTGGGGATATCTTAGTCGTCCCTGATGATAACCAACGTGATGTTTATTTTTGTAAAGTTAAGAGTGATTACGACTATGATCCTCAACTTGATGAGGACAAAAAAGGGTCAGGATTTCCACATTTCCGCCATGTAGAATGGCTCTTTGACAAAACACCGATTAATAGAAGCCAATTACCTGAACCGCTTCTTAAATCACTACAATTTCCAGGTACAATTGCGGAACTTAGCAAGCATCTTGATTTAATCTTGCCTCTCGTTGGACTAAGTAAGGAAGAATCGGCAAAAGCTGAAGACCTTCAAGCAGAAAGAATACAAAGACTAAAAAATCAAGCATTGGATGTGCTTGAAGAAATTTTGAATGGAGATAACAAGATAGAGGCACTAAAGGCTGCACAAATAATAATTGGCATTACGGAATAAAGTGCCTAGAATCGAAAATGATTAAAGGAGTGAAATCTATGATCACAGTGGAAGTTATAAAAGAGTTAAACCAATATGTGTTTAGCATTGCCGATGGGCTCGAAGAGATTCATACCATTCAACCCGACTTCATAAATGCCAGAATAACAGCTGAATTTGAAATTTTTCAAGATTTTGAGATCCAAAATGGGTTAGGATCCATGAGAAAGGCTATCGAACAATTCTATGGTCTTGACGGAAAATTAGAGGTCAAGTTTGTTGATTCCGAAGGAGTCCATATTAGACCTCTACGCTAAATAGCTTAAGCATTTAATTTAAACTTACCTCTTTCCTATTACACAAAAAGACACCTTAGCTGATCAAGGAGTGTAGCTCCTGTCATACTAAGGTGTCTTCATGTTACACAATGTGGGCAAAATGTGGGCAAATCAGGTTTCTCCGAGGAGAAGCCCCTTTCCCCACAAGGGCTTAAGCCCTTGCTTACATCATGCCGCCCATACCGCCCATGCCGCCCATGTCAGGCATGCCGCCGCCAGCTGCGCCCTTCGGCTCTGGCTTGTCGGCTACGACTGCTTCGGTCGTCAGGAACATGGCCGCAACGGAAGCTGCGTTCTGCAGTGCGGAACGCGTAACCTTCGCCGGGTCGACGATCCCTGCTTCGAACATGTTCACCCATGCGCCGGTAGCAGCGTTGTAGCCGATGCCTACTGCTTCCTTCTTCAGACGCTCAACGATAACGGAGCCTTCTTGACCAGCGTTCGCCGCGATCGTGCGAACCGGCTCTTCCAGCGCGCGCAGAACGATGTTCACGCCCGTCTGCTCGTCGCCTTCTGCCTTTACGGCTGCAACTGCGCCGTATACGTTCACGAGTGCCGTGCCGCCGCCGGATACGATGCCCTCTTCAACCGCTGCTCGGGTGGAGTTCAGGGCGTCCTCGATGCGGAGCTTGCGCTCTTTCAGTTCGGTTTCCGTAGCTGCGCCGACTTTGATAACCGCTACGCCGCCGGCCAGTTTCGCCAGACGCTCTTGCAGCTTCTCTTTGTCGAACTCGGAAGTCGTCTCTTCCAGCTGCGCACGGATTTGGTTGACGCGCGCTTGGATGTCCGCGCTGTCGCCGCTGCCGTCGACGATGATCGTGTTTTCTTTGGTAACGCGGATTTGGCGAGCGGAACCGAGTTGGTCAACCGTCGTCGATTTGAGCTCAAGGCCCAGTTCTTCCGTGATCACTTGGCCGCCCGTCAGAGCAGCGATATCTTGCAGCATTGCCTTACGACGGTCGCCGAAGCCAGGGGCTTTGACCGCTACGCAAGTGAACGTGCCGCGCAGCTTGTTGACGATGATCGTCGCTTGCGCTTCGCCTTCGATGTCTTCGGCGATGATCAGGAGTTGCTTGCCGGATTGAACAACCTTCTCGAGCACAGGCAGAATCTCTTGGATGTTCGAGATTTTCTTGTCCGTGATCAGGATGTATGGGTTGTCGAGCACGGCTTCCATTTTGTCCGTATCCGTAATCATGTACGGGGATACGTAGCCGCGGTCGAATTGCATGCCTTCTACAACCTCAAGCTCCGTAGCGAAGCCTTTGGATTCTTCAACCGTGATGACGCCGTCGTTGCCGACTTTCTCCATCGCTTCCGCGATCAGTTGGCCGACTTCGTCGTCAGCCGAGGAGATTGCCGCGACTTGCGCGATCGATTGCTTGCCTTCGATCGGCTTCGCGATCGACTTCAGCTCTTCGACAGCTGCTTTAACGGCTTTCTCGATACCCTTGCGGATAACCATCGGGTTAGCGCCTGCCGTTACGTTCTTCAGGCCTTCGCGGATCATCGCTTGCGCGAGAACAGTAGCCGTCGTCGTACCGTCGCCTGCTACGTCGTTCGTCTTAGTAGCGACTTCTTTAACGAGTTGAGCGCCCATGTTCTCGAACGCGTCTTCCAGTTCGATTTCCTTCGCGATGGACACGCCGTCGTTCGTGATTAACGGGGATCCGAATTTTTTCTCCAATACGACGTTGCGGCCTTTCGGTCCGAGCGTCACTTTAACAGCATTCGCAAGCGCATCGACACCGCGAAGCATCGCGCGGCGCGCGTCTTCGCTGAACTTGATTTCCTTAGCCATTACTGTATTACCTCCTTGGATCATATAGGTTCTGAACTTCCATGTACGATGTCCCTGTCGTCAAGGGCATCCGGCTTGCTTGTATGTGGCGAATCCGAATGGACTATTCGAAGATCGCGTGAATGTCGCTTTCTTTCATAATCAAATACTCTTTGCCTTCGTATTTGATCTCCGTGCCGGCATATTTGGAGTACAGGACGCGGTCGCCAACCTTCACTTCGAGAGCGACGTGAACGCCGTCTTTCACTGCGCCGTTGCCTACTGCGATAACAACGCCCTCTTGCGGCTTTTCTTTCGCCGTGTCAGGCAGCACGATGCCGCTGGCAGTCGTCTCCTCCTTAGCCCTTGGTTCGACTAATACGCGTTCACCTAAAGGTCTGATCATGAAAAAATAGCCTCCTTTTGAAATGTGGTGACTTTGTTAGCACTCGACATCGTCTAGTGCTAATAACCATTTTTATAATACTCAACTTGCCCTCACAATGCAAGAGGTACAGGGGGAATTTACATGAAATTTTCGTATCGCCGCTACTCGACAAATAACGCCGCTGCACCAGCCTATTCGGCTCATGCAGCGGCGTTATTCGCGATCACAGCACCCTTCTCACAAGGACCGGTTGTCAGCCGCCTCCAGCGTTTCCGTAGGAAACGCACTTCGGAAGCATACGCCTCGTAGGCAAACCTACGTGAGTACCGGAATTTTCGCCAGCGTTCAAGATTCGAAGTCGAATCCGCTCCGAAGCATCCGCATCGTGATCACAACTGGTCCCTGTCGAAGGCTTCTTCCCAGTCTTCTTGCTCCTTCAGCTTCTTCCGATAGACGGTCATCGACAGGTAGACGCTGAACTCGTACAGCAGGATCAGCGGGATGGCGACGAGCAGATCCGAGACGAAGTCAGGCGGCGTGATCAGCACCCCGATGAAGATCAGGATGAAGTAGGCCAGCCGACGCATCTTGCGCAGCCGCATCGGATTCAAGATTCCGAGCCGCGTCAGGAACATGATCAGGATCGGCAGCTCGAACAGCAGCGAGATCGGGATGAGAATGCCGAACATGAAGGCAAAATATTGCGTTATCCCGTACGTCTCCACAAGATCCAGCCTGTTGGCTACAGTCGTCGTGAACTTGAAGGCCAGCGGGAAGACGACATAATAAGAGAATGCCAATCCCGCCAGGAACATCAGCAGCGCGAACGGCACATAGCGAAGCGTAGCCTTCTGCTGACGAGGCGCGAGCGCAGGCTTCACGAACGCCCACATCTGGTAGAACAGGAACGGCAGCACCGGTATGAGCGCGATCACGAACGCGATCTTCATGTACATGCCGATGCCGTCCCACAGGGAGAAGGCATGAAGCGAGGTCAAGCTGCTCGCAGGTTCGACGCTCATCAAGTAATCGTACGCAGGATCCGCGACCAGGAGGCCTGCCACCAGCCCGAGGATCAGGATCGCCAGCACGGCGATCAGCCGCTTGCGCAGCTCGCCGATATGCTCGAAGAGCGACATCAGCTTCTCCTGTTCGCTCTGGGCTTCATCTGTATTCGTATGCGCGTCGCTGGAATTCGTGGCCACCGTGTCGTCCCTCCTGTGGTGTATAATATGCGGGAATATTTTCTGCGAGAAATTAGTAGCATCGAGGGCACAGATTCACTACGTATCGGCTCCCGATGCCGGCGCTAAGCCGTACTAGACGCATGCCTTAAGCAGCAAACGACCAAGCCAATCCAGGCCAGCCCCGCCCCGGCATTCCTCTCACAAAAAAAGCGTATTCCGGTTATTCCGGAAGCCGCTTGTCGTTGCCCGATTTATCTTCGGAACGGCTGACTTCGATCCGCTCCTTGTCCTTGCGGTCATCATCGTCCATCATATCCTTCGCGCCGGCCTTGAATTCGCGAAGCGTGCGTCCGAACGCTCTTCCCAGCTCCGGGAGCTTGTTCGGTCCGAAGAGCAAGAGCGCGATCAATACCAGCAGGATTACACCTCCTGCACCTATGCCGCCTAACATATCGTTAACCTCCTTCATCGTAGGATCGTGCAAGTTCAGCAATCAGCAGTTATGCAGCCCGCCATAACCCATGACGACGATATCTTCCTTCTTAATCGTATCCCCGGCGAGAATGCGGGGCAGCAGCACATCGAATGACGTGTAGGGATCATGCATCACGCAGCCCGGCAAGCCCAGAATAGGCACGCCGCGTATGTAGCCCATGAGCAGCATCGACCCCGGCAGCATCGGCGTGCCGTAGCTGACGATGTCCGCCCCTGCCGCCTTGATGGCGCCGGGCGTGCGGTCATCCGGATCGACCGACATACCGCCTGTTACGAGTATCATATCATACCCTTGATCCAGCAAGTAGTAGATCTCATTGACAATTGTTTGACGATCGTCCGGCGCGAACCGCTGCTCGCCGACCGTCGAGCCGAACGATTCGAGCTTCGCGCGTACGGCAGGCCCGAATTTGTCCGCGATCCGGCCGCTGTGCACCTCTCCCCCGGTCGTCAGGAGTCCCGCCCGCACCGCACGCAGCGGGCGTACCGTAAGCGGCGCACTCCCATGCTCGCGCACGTATTCGGCAGCCATCGCTTCGACCGCCGCGACCTTCGCTTCGTCCACGAACAGCGGAATGACCCGCGTCGCGGCAATCGCGCCGCCGGGCTTCACGACGGCATGACGCTTCACCGTCGCCAGCGCGATCTCGCCAAGCCCGTTGATCCGGTCCACGAGGTCCGGATCCACCACGGCCAGCCCGATCCCGTCAAGGCCTGACTTGATCGACACCTTGCCCTCATGCGGCTCGCCGTAAGCGAGCCCTTCGCCAGCCAGCGCGGCGGCCATTCGGAGCGCCGCATCATCCTCGTGCAGCTCGCCGTCGCCCAGCTCCATCACATAGATATGCGCCTTGCCGATATCGAGCAGCTTCGGAATGTCGGACTCGGCGATCACATGCCCCTTCTTGAAGAGCCGGCCCTTGAAGGCGCCCGGAATGATCTGGGTCAGATCATGCGCCAGCGTCAGGCCGATCGCTTCTTCGACCGGCACTTCCTTCAGTCTCGTCTTCATCCTTCATGCTCCTCGAAGCGGCCGGTCAGCACGGCCAGCGCATGCGGCAGCTGATCCATGATCGCCATCAGATTCTCCTGCACGCCCTTCGGGCTGCCGGGCAGATTCACGATTAGCGTTCGCCCGCGAATGCCGGCGACGCCCCTCGACAGCATCGCGCTTCTCGTCTTCAGCATCGAGCTTTGGCGCATCGCCTCCGCGATGCCCGGCACTTGCCGGTCCATGACGCGCATCGTCGCCTCCGGCGTCATATCGCGAGGTCCCAGGCCTGTCCCGCCCGTGGTAAGCACGAGGTCGGCTTGATAATAATCGGTCATCTCGATGAGGGCCGCCGTAATCTCGTCTTGCTCGTCGGGCACGATGCGATAATCGACGATCTCGCCGCCGATTTCCTCCTCCACCAGCTCTCGAATCACCTGCGCGCTCGTATCCTCGCGTTCGCCGCGCGAGCCCTTATCGCTTGCAGTCAATATCGCTACCTTCCACCGCATCGCTCTCTCCCCCTCGCCTGGCCTCTGAACCGTGCCATTGCCGCGGCTCCGCCCTCGAATCGCTTCCTATTTATCGGCTGCTTCGCTGCGATAATCGCCGCTCTTGCCGCCGGTCTTGCTCAGCAGCATCGTCGGACCGATCACCATATCCTTTTGCAGCGCCTTGCACATATCATAAACCGTCAACGCCGCGGCTGAAACCGCCGTTAAAGCTTCCATCTCGACGCCTGTCTTGCCCGTCGTCCGCACCGTCGCTTCGATCGTCAGCTCATTCGCGCCATTGTCCCGGAACGCGATATCGATTCCGGTAAGCGGCAGCGGATGGCACATCGGAATCCAGCTCGACGTGTTCTTGGCAGCCATAATGCCGGCCACTTGCGCCACCGCCAGCACGTCGCCCTTGCCGATCGAGCCTTCCTTGACCCGCGCCAACGTCTCCTCTGCCATCGTAACGGTCGTCACGGCCGTTGCCGTACGCTTCGTAACGTCCTTGTCCGATACGTCGACCATGCGGGCCCTTCCTTGCTCGTTGAAATGCGTCAGACCCGTATTCATCATTTCCCTCCTCGTGTATGCTTGTCCGCCGGCGCCAGCGGCGCGTAATGGATGCCGGACTCCGTAATGAATCCCTCCAAGCGGACATCATGATTCGCTGCGGGAAGCCGCGCTGGAACGACCTGCAGACGGAAGCATAGCCCCATCCAGGGAGCGGAGTTCCCGGCAGCCGCTGCGCGAAAACGATCATAATAACCGCCGCCGTACCCCAGTCTCCCGCCGTCCGCATCGAATGCGAGTCCAGGCACGAGCACGGCACTGATTCGGTCCACGCTCGGCCACAATTCCGCTCGATCGATAGCGGGCTCGGGCAAGCCGTAAGCGCCGCTCGTAAGCTCATCCATGCTCCTGACGCGGTAGATGGACATGGAACGGTCCGACGGGTGGCACTTCGGCAGCAGTACCGCGATGCCCTGCGCCCATCCCCATTCCAGAAGCGCCCGCGTATCAAGCTCGGAACGAAAGGCTGCGTACGCGAGGAAGCTGTCTGCTCCGATGGCTGACAGCCACTCGGCGGCATGTGCGCAGGCTGCAGCCGATGCCTGCCTTCGAACATCCGGTGCAAGACCGTCCCGCTGCTCTGTCATCGACCGGCGAAGCGCGCTCTTCTGCTTAGCAATCTCGCGTTCTTCCAAGCTGCGCGACCGCCCTTCTCGTTCATGCTCTTCCTTCCACCACAGTTTACCATCAGTAGCGGCATTTCGCCAACGTCTGATGCTCGCGATTTGACATCGAATCATGTAAACTATTCATGCGTGTTCATAATTGCAAGTACGGCTGAGCCGAATTATCACGGAGGTCATTATGCTATTGCAAGTATCGGGATTGTCCAAAAGCTACGGCGTGACGACCATCCTGTCGAACGTAACCTTTCAAGTACAAGAGCGCGACCGCATCGGTCTCGTCGGCGTGAACGGGGCGGGCAAGTCGACGCTCCTGCAGATGATCGCGGGCGAGCTGACGCCGGACGGCGGCTCGATTCATAGATTGAAGGAAGCGCGCTACGGCTACTTAGCGCAGAACAGCGGCCTGCAGTCGGACGGCACGATCATTGAAGAGATGCGTGCCGTATTCGCTGCGCTGCTCGATACGGAGCGCGAGCTCAGAGAGTTGGAGCTCCTGATCGCCGATCCTGCGGTACAGTCCGATGAGAAGCGCTATGACGAGATCACGACTCGCTATGCCGCGAAGTCGGAATGGTTCCGCGCGATGGGCGGCTTCGAGATCGACACGAAGATCCGCAGCGTACTGCACGGCATGGGCTTCGGCACCTTCGCGCCGGATACGCCGATTGCCACGCTCAGCGGCGGGCAGAAGACGCGCCTCGCGCTTGCCCGCATTCTGCTGCAAGCGCCGGACCTGCTCATGCTCGACGAACCGACGAACCATCTCGACATCGAGACGCTGTCTTGGCTGGAGGACTACCTGCGCGGCTATCCCGGCGCCATTCTCGTCGTCTCCCATGACCGCTACTTCCTCGACGCGATGGCAACGTCGATCGTGGAGATCGAACGGCATGCCGCCAAGCGCTATACCGGCAATTACAGCCGCTATATCGAGGTGAAAGCCGCGGAGTTCGAAGCGGCGATGAAGCAGTACGAGAAGCAGCAGGACGAGATCGCGCGAATGGAGGACTTCATTCAGCGCAACCTGGTGCGCGCCTCGACCACGAAGCGTGCGCAGAGCCGGCGCAAGGCGCTCGAGAAGATGGATCGGCTGGGCAAGCCGGCAGGCGAGCTGAAGCGCGCCCACTTCGCATTCGAGATCGAGCGTCCTACGGGCAAGGATGTCCTCGACGCGCAGAACGTCTCCGTAGCCTTCGCCGAGGATGCCGCGCCGCTGTTCCGGGACGTCTCGTTCCAGCTGCAGCGCGGCGAGACCGTCGCGCTGGTCGGACCGAACGGGATCGGCAAGTCGACGCTCCTCAAGGCGCTCATCGGCCAGCTTCAGCCGCGAACGGGCACGATTCGCTTCGGCTCGAACGTGAAGCTCGGCTATTATGATCAGGAGCAGACCGAGCTGAATCCGTCCAACACGGTGCTCGAAGAGGTGTGGAACGCTTATCCGCATCTCGAAGAAGCCCGCATCCGTACCGTGCTCGGCAACTTCCTGTTCAGCGGCGATGACGTCACCAAGAAGGTTGCCGCCCTGAGCGGCGGCGAGAAAGCGCGCGTATCGCTCGCGAAGCTGATGCTGTACCGCGCCAATGTGCTGATCCTGGACGAGCCGACCAACCACCTCGACTTATTCAGCAAGGAAGTGCTGGAGTCGGCGCTCCTCGAATTCGAGGGCACGCTCTTCTTCATCTCGCATGACCGTTATTTCTTGAATAAGATGGCCGAACGCATTGTCGAATTAACGCCTGACGGGGCACGGCATTTCCTGGGAAATTATGACGACATGCTGGAGAAAAAACAGGAATTAGAGGAACTGCGGATCGAACGCGAAAACGCGGCCAAGGCGAAGCTGACTGCTCAAGCTGGCTCCGGCGGACAAGCGGCAGAGGCATCCGCAACTTCCTATGAAGCGGAAAAGCAAGCGAAGCGCGACGAGAGGCAGAGGCAGCGCAGACTCGAGCAGCTCGAGAGCGACATCGCGCGGCTCGAGCAGGAGATCTCCGACGTCGAAGCGGAGCTCGCCAGCCCGGATGTATATAACGACTACGTTCTCGTGCAGCAGAAGCAAGCCGTCCTCGATGAACGAAAAGCCGAGCTTCACGCCGCCTATGAATCGTGGGAGCAACTGCTTGCGTAAACACGCGACTCTTCGCAGGTAATTCGCCATCGTTATCATTAACGTCACGAAAAAACGGTCGATCAGGAGCATCTCCTGAACGACCGTTTTTTTCATCCCTTATCGCTGATCCTTCGGCAGGAAGAATGCCAGCAGACCGACGATCGGCAAGTAGCTGACCATATCGATAACCGGGACCGGATTGCTGCCGTACCATTCGATTGCCTCTCCCAATACGACGCCGCCGAGCGCCCCCATGCCGAATGCCAGACCGACGATGAGGCCCGAAGCCATGCCGACGTTGGCGGGCATCATCTCCTGCGCGTAGACGACGCTGACGGAGAAGCCCGACATCATGATGAAGCCGATGACCGTCACGGCCGGATAGATCCACCCGTAAGGGAGGTAGGGCAGCAGCAACGCGAACGGCGCTGCGCCGACGATCGAGAAGATGATCATGTTCTTCCGTCCGAAGCGGTCGCCCCACAGCCCGCCGAAGAACGTGCCGGCCACGCCGGCCGCCATGTAGAGGAACATCGAAATCTGTGCCGTCTCGATCGAAACCCCGAACTTGCTCTCCATATAGAATTGAAAATAAGTGCCGATGCCTGCCCCGTACCACGAGCGGGCGAACACGATCACGATCAATAGACCGAGCGCGAGCGCCACCTTATTCGATCTCTCCGTCCGCAGGTCGGGCGCTGCCGATACCGCACGCTTTTTTTTCACCGGCGCGCCGAAGGCTTGCAGCTGCGAACGATACCAAGGGACCACGTACATCAGAATCGCGATCGCGGCTCCGGCGAGCAGCGTTCCCCACATCGCGCCGAATTGTCCGAGCGGCAGGAAGATGAAGATCGTCATGAGCGGCGCGAGCGACGAACCGAAGTTTCCGCCGACCTGATAGATCGACTGCGCGAAGCCGCGCCTGCCGCCGGCCGCATAATAGACGACGCGAGAACCTTCCGGATGGAAAATGGCCGAGCCCAGCCCGATGAACGTGACGGCAAGCACGAGCGTCCAGAAGTTCGGCGCTACGGCCAGTCCGGCCATGCCGACCAGACTGAGGCCCATGCCGATCGGCAGCATCCCCGGCGTCGGCCTTCGGTCCGAGTAGAGCCCGACGACAGGCTGCATGACCGAGGAGGTCATGTTGAGCGCGAAGCTGATCCAGCCGATCTGCGCATAGCTCAGACCGACCGAATCACGGAACACCGGGAACAGTGCCGTGACGACCGTCTGCATGGAATCGTTAAGCATATGCACGGCGCTGATCGCGAATAGAATCGAATAGACGGTCGCGGACGGCAAGGATGAGGGTGCCGCGCGATTCGGTGAAGCGGTTGCGGATTGCATGTGAAGCCCTCCTTACGGTCTAACCAGTGTATCCAGCAGAAGCCGCAGACGCTTCTCATGCGCGCGAGGGATGCCCTCGTGGCCGAAGTAGCGGTAGACGGAAATTTCCTTGTCGCACGCAAGATGATTATAGGCGGCGAATACCGTCGAAGGCGGCGTAATCGTATCGACCAAGCCGATCGCCACCCATGTCCTGCACGCAATGCGCGGCGCGAGGTTCATGACGTCGAAGTACGTGAGCGTGCGCATCGCCCGTTTCTCGATCTCGGGGTCGCCGTTGCGGCGAAAATAGTCGTTGATCTCCCCGTACGGCCCATCCGGCGTCATATGCACCGCACGGTCGAAATGGGACAAGTACGGAAAATCGGCCGCTGCGACAACCGGTACCTTCGACAGCGCCGCAACCGCCATCGTCAGCGCGCCGCCTTGGCTGCCGCCGCTGACGCCGATGCGTGAAGCGTCTACCTGATCGAGCGAAGCGAGAACCTCTACCGCGCGAACGGCGTCCATGTAGACGGCGCGATAATAGTATTCGTCTTCGGACAGGATGCCCTTCGTCATCCAACCTGGAGGACCGCCGTTCGAGTAGACCGTATTGTCGACGCTGCCGCCATGCTGCCCGCGGCAATGCATCGCGAAGGCCGCATAGCCATGGAGCGCCCAATTCACGGTATCGTTCAGGTTGCCTTCGAACGCCCAGTTGTAGCCGTGGTAGAGGGCGAGGCCCGGATGAGGCCCTTCGCCGGCCGGGAGCGCCAGCCAGCCTTCGATATGCGAACCGCGGAAGCCCTTGTACGACAGCTTATAGACATGGACTCCTCTAACGGGATAGTCATAGGGCTCGAGTTCATAAGCCAGCGGGACCTCCGCCAGCTCCTGCAGCGTCCGATCCCAGAAGGCATCGAAATCGTCTTGGCGTGTTAACGCGGGTTTATAC
>JAEZCJ010000206.1 GCA_023433615.1 Bacillota bacterium
CAGCGCAAGCAAGTAGAAGGCATCGTGCATATGGCCGCGATTCCGCAGGCCTACACGCATCCGAACGATGTCTGCTTCCGCAATAACGTCATGTGCACCTACAACATTCTCGAGGCCGCCGCGAACCTCGGCATCGGCAAGGTCGTGCTCGCCTCCAGCGAGTCCTCCTACGGGATCTGCTTCGCGACCGACTTCTTCGAGCCGCAGTACTTGCCGGTCGACGAGGCCCATCCGCAGACGCCGGAAGACAGCTACGGGCTGTCGAAGGTCGTGAACGAGGTGACCGCCGAAGCGTTCCACCGCCGCACCGGCATGCAGGTGCTCAGCTTCCGTCTCGGCAATATTCTTGTTCCGGATGCCTATGCTGCCGTCAAGGCCAACTTCGATCAGACCGAAGACAGGCTGCGCATCCTGTGGTCGTACATCGACGCGCGCGATGTCGCATCCGCCTGCCGACTCGGTATCGAGCGAGACGGGTTAGGCGCCCAAGCGCTTATCATCGCCGCGGACGACAGCTCTTCGGACAAGCCCACGATGGAGCTTGTGCAGAAGCACCTGCCCGGCGTGACGGACATCCGCATGCCCCTTGAAGGACGCGTATCGCTGATGGACAACCGCCTTGCCAAGCGCCTGCTCGGCTGGGAACCGCAATACAAGATCATGGAGCAATAAACTGGCAGCATCGCCGATTAGAGGTGCCGCACTCGATAGCCGAGGGCGGCACCTCTTTCCCAAACCGATTCACTAAGATGGAGGTAATTCATACGCCGATTACGGAGGGAATGCCATGTTCGTCGAAACGCTTCAGCAGCTCTAGCAAATGCAGGTTTTCCGCTTGGCGCCGACCTTGCCCGCAACCAGCACCTTCTCAATGTACTCGGATGCCAGCGGCACCTTGCATGCAGTCTGCCCGACGTTCACGTCGACCTTGCCGATCTTCTCGGCGACCCGCTCCGCATCGTCATGCAGCGGAATGACATAGCTGCCGACCGCGATGACGAACCCGTTCATCGTGTAACGGACGCGATTGCGCTCTTCGTGAATCGTCGTCTCCACCTGCCTTAGCAGCCGCCGAATCTCGTCCAAGTCCAGCTTGTCGTCAGCCGTAATCGAGAGATAGCCCGCATACGTGCTCCAGCCGCATGTCGCGATGATCTCGTCCGGGGACGCGATCCATTCCCGTGCCAACTCCACCCCATAGCGGCTCTCTGCCGCTACCCAAGCTACCGTGTATTCCGCCGGGCTGTGCCAGTTGGCCTGCTTGACCCATGTTTCCAGCAGCGCCTTGTCCACGTTCTTGGGGTCAATGGTTAACCCAGCCAAGTACATCGCATCGTAATTGCCCGTCGCAAAGAGTGCCTCCGGCAGGCCAAGCACCTTCTTCACGCCCTTGACCAGCTTCTTCATGTCCCCCACCTTCACGCCGAAGATCGGCTCAACGGCCCCGTGCCGCAGGTAGGTCTTCTTCGTCTGTTCCGAGCCCATTGCCTCCAATTGCATCATCGTCTCCGCTAACGCTTGCTCAATTGTCATCGTCATTGTGCCGATACGCCCCTTGCTGTTGGAATCGATACGTCGATTGTACCATGCTTGCGCTGGCAACACGTATGTCCGCCTGCGTCAAAATAAGGCAAAGCAAGAGCCAATCGACGGTATCGATTGGCCCTGACCTTGCTATCTCCGCGTCACCGTGTAACCCTGTTCTTCCAGCGCCGTCACGATCCCGGTCTCGCCGAGCATGTGCGCGGCTCCGACCACGATCAGATACGTCGCGGGCTTCTCTTCGTTCAAGTACCCGACTACTTTCTCTGTCATGGCCTGATTGCGGTCCACGAGCATCGCTTGATTATATTCCTCGTTCTCGCTTACCGAAGCCGTCAGCTCGAGCAGCGCTTCCTCATCGCCCGTCTTCCACATCTCCGCCATCGCTTCCAGGCCGTCATCGATCTCCGAGAAGCCGTCGATCGCCGCATTCAGGCTCGCTTCCTGAAGCTCGTCCGAGAAGCCGTCGAACATTTGCAGCTGCGATTCGAACGACTCCAGCTCGATAATCGGCAGCTTGCGCTCCATCGCCTTCGTGATGAAATAGAGATCGATCCCTACCTGCCCGTCCATGCCGCTCATCGAAGCCTGCATGCCTTGAAGCGTCACCTCGATGACCCACGGCTTGAAAGCGTCGAAGCTGCCTCCCGGGATGCCGTTCTCTTCGAGCAGGGCAGCCAGCTTGTCGTAAGTCTCTTTTGCGACATGGTCCTTGATCGTGGATCCGTCCTGGTAGCTGCCGAGGCTCAGGATGAGCTTCTGCACCGCCGGGTCGGCCCCTTTACTGACGTCAACCTCGACGCCCAGATATTCCGCCTCTTCGAATGCTTCCTCCATTGCAGGGTTCAGCGGGTAAAAGCTTTCGTCTGCCAGATGCATCGAGCCTAACAGGAATACCTTATTGCCCTTATGCTCGACTTCCCACAGAAACCCGCGCCCGCCGGCCTCATCGGACTCTGTCCCGGAACCAGAGACCAGCACGATCGTCCGAGTCGACGCTTCCCAGCGAACCTCGAAGCCGATAGCTTCCGAGACGGCACGCACGGGAACGTAAGCGATGCCGTCAACGTCCTTCGTCTTCGCTGCGAAGGCAGAGGCCGCAGACTCGTCTTCCGCTTCATCCCGCGACAGCGGCAGCTCCAGCGCAGCGAACAGCTCGTCCTGCGGCGCATACGTGACGCCGTTATCGATGAACAGCGCATGGGATTCGAATGCGATCGCCTCGCCATCGACTTCCAGCGTCACCTGCTGTCCTCCGGCAAACGCCGTGCCCGCAAGCAACGTTACGGCTACGACCAGTGATACGAATGATGCCAACCATTTTCTCATCTCTCATTCTCCTCTCCTGCATACATACGATAACCAGTATAAATCGGTTTCCATTATTAGCCAACCCTTGCGCCGCGGATTGCCGGTGACTCTTCGTGCCGTGCGCTCTCGCGCAAAAAAGGACCGCCAGCGACATAGTCGTCTGGCGGTCCTGCTGGGGTTGCCTCGCGATCACGATTGGCACTAGCGCTTGCCGGAATCGTAAGGCTCGCCTGCTGCCTTAGGCGCCTGCGAAGACTTGGAGAACAAGACCAGCGCGATGAGCGTTACGACGTACGGGAACACCTTCAGCAAGTACGGCGGAATCTCGGCCAGCGATGGAATCGCCTGCGAGACGTTGGCCACCGTGCTGGCGAAGCCGAAGAAGAACGTCGCGCCCAGCACCCCGAGCGGCCTCCACTGCCCGAAGATCAGCGCGGCCAGCGCGAGGAAGCCGAGGCCGGATACGCTGCCCGTGAATTCGCCGGCGAACGTCACGATGATGACGGCGCCGCCCAAGCCTGCGAATCCTCCCGAGATCATGACGCCGATATAACGCATCCGCCTGACGTTGATCCCGGCCGCCTCCGCGGCATGCGGGTGCTCGCCGCAAGCGCGCAAGCGCAGTCCGAACGGCGTACGGTATAGCGCCCAGGCGCTGATGAGCAAGATCGCGAGGATCAGCCACGTCGACAGATAAGTCTGCGAGAAGAAGAGCGGCCCGATGATCGGGATATCGGACAGCCAAGGGATATCGAAGCGCGGCATGCCCTTCGTAATCCGGATGTTGCCGCTGCCCGTCATGTTGCGCGCCAGGAACACGGTGACCGCGCCGGCAATCATGTTGATCGCCGTTCCGCTGATAACCTGGTTCGCGCTTAAGTTAATGCTCGCGAACGCATGCAAGAGCGAGAACAACACGCCGATGATGAAGGCGAGCAGCAAGCCGACCCACACCGCCCAGCCTCCGAAGGAGGCTTCCAGCTGGAAGATCGCGTACGCCCCTGCGAACGCTCCGACGACCATCAGGCCTTCAAGTCCGATGTTCACGATGCCGCTTCGCTCGCTGAACAGCGCGCCGAGTGCCGTGATGAGCAGCGGGATGGTGAACGCGATGGCGTACGGCATGATTTGTACAAGCGTGGTCCACATGTCAGCTCACCTTCCTATCCGCTGCCGAATCCGTGCGCATGGCCGCCCGCCGTCCGATGAACCAGCGGATCAGGCGCTCGATCAGGATGCTCGTCGCCGCAAAATAGATGATGATCGCAATGATGGAATCGGCGATCTCCGGCGGAATCTCGGTCATGGCGTTCATGAAGCCGCGGCCGGAATACAACAGGCCGAAGAAGATGGCCGCAAGCATGGCGCCTACCGGGGTATTGGCGCCGAGCAGGGCTACCGCGATACCGTCGAAGCCCTGCGAAGGCAAGATGCCGATCTGGATGTTCGACGCGTTGCCGGCATACTGCACGACGCCGCCGAGCCCGGCAAGACCGCCCGAGATCAGCATGGATACGATGATGCTGCGGTTCACCGCGATGCCGGCGTATTCGGCCGCATGCCGATTGTGGCCGACGGCCTTCAGCTCATAGCCGAGCGTCGTCTTGTTAATGACGAAGGCCGACACGATAACCGCGATGACCGCGACGAACAATCCGAGGTTAATGTAGGAGCCGCCGAATAGGTTCATCAGCCAGTCCACCTTGAGCGTAGCGTCCGCAGGCAGCTGCCTGGACTCCGTCTCCAGGAAATCCCCCTTGAAGTAACCCGGCACGGCGTAATAGATCGTCCAATACGCGATCCAGTTCATCATGATCGTCGATACGACCTCGTGTACATTGTATCTGGCCTTCAAGAGGCCGGGAATGAAGGCCCACAGCGCTCCGCCGATGAAGCCCGCCAGGATCATGAGCAGGAGGAGCAGCGCCTTGGGCAGATCGAAGGTCAACCCGACCGCCGTCGCGCAGAGACCGCCGAACAGCATCTGGCCGGCTGCGCCGATATTGAACAGGCCGGTACGGAAAGCGAATGCCACCGACAGCCCCGTGAAGATCAGCGGCGTTGCCGTTGCGAGCGTATTGCCGATCCGCTCCGTGTTCTTCAGCCCCCCCTGCAGCAGGTACGTGTAGCCTTCGATCGGATTGTGGCCGGTCACGAGCATCAGGATTGCCCCGGCGATCAGCCCGAACAGTACCGCAATCAACGATACGATCGTATTCCTCATGCGCTTTCCCCTTTCCGAACGCCTGCCATCATGAGTCCCAGCTCGTTCTCGTTCGTCTCTGCCGCATCCACCATGCCGACCAATTCGCCGTTATTGACGACGGCGATTCTGTCCGAGACGTTCAGCACCTCATCCAGCTCGAGCGATACGAGCAGCACGGCCTTGCCTTTGTCGCGATGCTCGATGAGCCGCTTGTGGATATATTCGATCGAGCCGACATCGAGCCCTCGGGTCGGCTGCACGGCGATCAGCAGATCCGGATTCTGTTCGATCTCTCGTCCGACGATGGCCTTCTGCTGATTGCCCCCGGACAATGACCGCGTAATCGATGCTGCGCCCTGCCCCGAACGCACGTCGAAGCTGGTCAGTACGCCCTCCGTATAGCTCTGGATCGCAGGCTTATTCAGAATGCCGCCCTTCGAATACGGCGGACGGTGGTACACCTCCAGCACCATATTCTCGGCCAGCGTATAGTCGAGCACCAATCCGCGCTTCTGCCGATCCTCCGGAATATGGCCGATGCCGCTCTCGAACCGCTCGCGGATCTTGAGCCCGGTAATGTCCTTCCCGTTCAATTGGATCGAGCCGGACTCTGCTTTGCGCAAGCCCGCGATCGCTTCGACGAGCTCCGACTGTCCGTTGCCGTCCACGCCCGCGATGCCCAGAATCTCGCCGGCTCGCACGGCAGCGGAGAAATTCCGCAGCCCGAGCGTCTTTTTGTTCGACAGAACCGAGAGCCCATCCACTTCCAGCACGACGCGTCCGGGCTCCGCAGGCTTCTTATCGACCTTGAAGGAGACCTGGCGGCCTACCATCATCTCGGCCATCTTCGCTTCGGGCGTATCCGCCACTTCCACCGTGCCGACCGTCTTGCCGCGGCGAATGACCGTGCAGCGATGGGCATACGCCTTGATCTCCTTCAGCTTATGGGTGATGATGATGATCGACTTGTTTTCTTTGATCAAGTTGTGCATGATCCGGCCGAGATCTTGAATCTCCTGCGGCGTGAGCACGGCAGTGGGCTCGTCCAAGATCAGCACGTCAGCATCGCGATACAGCATCTTCAGAATCTCGACGCGCTGCTGCATGCCCACCGAGATATCCTCGATCTTGGCGTGGGGCTCCACGTTCAAGCCGTAGCGCTCCGACAGCTCGGCGATCCGCTTCGCTGCCGTCCGCACGTCCAACTCGAGGAAGCCTCTCTTCGGCTCTTGGCCGAGAATGATGTTCTCGGTGACGGTGAAGTTCTCGACCAGCTTGAAATGCTGATGCACCATGCCGATGCCGAGCCGGCCGGCTACGTTCGGGTTCCCGATCCGCACCTCTTGACCGCTAACCTTAATCGTTCCGCGATCCGGCTGATACATGCCGAACAGAATGCTCATCAGCGTCGACTTGCCTGCGCCGTTCTCGCCGAGCAGCGCATGAATCTCGCCCCGCTTCAGCTGGAGCGTGATGTCGTCGTTGGCGACGACGCCGCTGAATTCCTTGCGAATGCCCAGCATCTCTACTGCGTAGTCCATGGATCGACTCTCCTTCCTTCGAAATCCAATTGTGATCGCGATGCATCTCGAGAAGCCTATTCGTCGTCGAATCTTGAACGCTGGCGAAACTAAGCGTATGCTTCCGATGTGCGTTTCTTACGAAACGCTGGAGGCGCTCAATTTCTACCATTGTCCAACCTTCTCGGCGCTGACAACCGGTCCTTTTGAACTGTCAATGATAGGGATCAGACACAAAAAAAGACGGAAGCCCCGTCTTTTCTCGTATTCAGCTCGCTGCTTGCTTATTTGATCAGGTTGCCCTGTTCAGCCGCCACCGTGATGTCGCCGGACTTGAGCTTCTCGAACACGTCCTTCGCAGCCTTAACGGCATCCTCGCTCAGGTTCGGGTTCTCGACCGGGAGGCCGATGCCGTCGTTCTTCGCGTCGAATGTCAACGTCTGACCGCCTGGGAACTCGCCCTTCGACTCCGCTACGATAATGTCGTACGTTGCCGTGTCGATCTTCTTCATCGCGGAAGTCAGGATAATGGACTTGCCGTCCTCCATCTTGCCGTCCGCGTATTGGTCGACGTCAACGCCGACAACCCATACATCCTTGCCTGCCGCGGCGCGCGTCTTCGCTTCGTTGATCACGCCTACGCCTACGCCGCCCGCCGCCGCGAAGATCGCCTTCACGCCGCTGTCGTACATCTGCGCCGCAAGCTGGCTGCCTGCCGCAACGTTGTCGAACGTGCCTTGGTAGATAACGTTCTCGGCCTTAATCGTAATGTTCGTGCCGAGGTTCTCATTCGCGTAAGCGACGCCTTGCTGGAAGCCCCAGTTGAACTTCTGTACGGCCGGAATCTCCATGCCGCCGATGAAGCCTACGTCGCCTTCCTTCAGTTGAACCGCCGTTGCGACGCCGGCTATGTAGCCGGACTCATGCTCGGCGAAGAAAATCGAAACCGTGTTATCCTTCACGACGGCATTGAAATCGCCGCTGTGCGGCGCGCCGTCCAGAATCACGAACTTCGCGTCTGTATATTTATCTTGGGACTTGAAGATTGCCGTCTCGAACTTGAAGCCAGGCGTTACGATGAACTTGAAGCCGGCATCGTACAGGTTGCCGATTTCCTTCGTATAGTCCGCTTCGGTCGTGCCTGCAGGCTTCAAGTATTTATGCTCCAGCTTCAATTCTTCCGTTGCCTTGAGGACGCCTTCCCAGGTGCCTTGGTTGAAGGACTTGTCGTCGATCGTGCCTGCATCGGTAACCATGCCTACCTTGAAGTCTGCGCCATCTCCTGCTTTGTTGCCTCCATTGCCTCCGCAAGCTGCGAGCAATCCTGCCAGCAGTGCGATGACGGCTGTTGCGACGAACCCCTTCTTCATGCCTAATGCCCCCCATAATATGTAATAACAATTTACGCCAATCTCACGCTTCATTATATCTCATAATACGGCTTGTCGCAATTTGTATTCTCGTGTCAAGCGCGCGTCCGCGCAGGCTTAACGCCGTTTGCGCTAAGGTTGCTTCGTCAGCTTCTCCTGCGCCATGCGGATCATCTCCCGCACCATCGCGCCGCCGATCTTCCCGCCGATTCGGCCGGCATCCTCGGTTCGCAAGTCGCCGTTATCGCCGGGCGAGAGCGTGACCCCAAGCGAACGGGCCACCTCGACCTTTACGTCGTCCGGCCGGTTCGGATCGACTGCGAATCCCTCCTGCCGCATGACGTCGGCCTTGAATGTCTGCATGCCTTGTTCGGCACCCTGCACGAGCAATCGCCTTCTGCTTCTTCTCGCCATCTGCGCTACCGCCTTTCGTTCGACATCCTAGAGACCTCTACGCGTAACTTTCCCTATTCGCCCCATATTATGAGCTCGGCGGAAGATTGCGGGAGAAGCTGCCCTGCCAGTCGCTCCGCTTGCACGCCGAAAGGCCGCCCGGCATGATGCCGCGCGGCCTTTCGCATGTCATTGCCCGCTACTACGCCCAGGAACGAAGGATGATGACGAGCAAGATATAGAGTACCAAGATGATGCCGGCCGTCGTGTACATGCCGTACCCGTGATGGCCTACGCCGCAGCCATAGCCGACTCCGGCGCCGACACCTGCATGAGCGTTGACATGAACATCTGCGTTCAGACCTGCGTTAGCTCCTAAACCGTAACCTAATCCTGACATTTAAGCTTCACTCCTCGTCGTTGTTATTGGGTGGGTGGAAACACTATATCCTATGTGACAGGAGTGGAGCGGACCTGAGCAAATGCCCGCCTGCGGAGAAAATGGGCATGGGGGCGATCAGGTATCGATCAGGAAGACGAATTCGGGATGTTTATACAGCAGGATGAATCGCGCATCCCGCGACAGGTTCGCATCGAGGTCCTCCGGCGTGAACAAGCCGAAGTCGTTCTTCAGCTCGAAGCCGACGCTGTAGTAGTAGCTGAGCCAGACCAGCTTGGAGCAGTACACCCCCGTCCATGGATCGCTGAGCGGGATCTTCTGCGAGAACGAGAACGGCGGCACGTGGACGCCCATCCGATCGTAATGGTTGCTCTGCTGCCAGTACCAGTGGGCAAAATGCGCCGCCGACATTCCCGCTCGGCTATCGACGGGCCTGTAGACGGCGCATCTCGGATGCGACTTGAAGAAGTGCTCCTTGGGCGCAGTCCGGATATACGGCTTCATGATGACGGCTTCCACGATCTCCTGTTCGCTTACGGCAATCGCGCTGTGCCCCATCAAGCCCGGCGGAACGTTCAATTCGTTATCGCAGGCCGTCAGTACGTCGCCCGGCTGCAAGCGGATGCGAAGCGCCGGGTGAGGCTCTTGATCACGATACGGCTCGGTCATCCTCGTTCACCTGCCCTTACTTAGTTAATCTCTCCTCTCATTCCTATTCCTTGCTAGGCAGAATCATCACACGTAAGGTAAAAAGAGGGAGAGGGAACGGCGCCGCAATGTTGCCCGGCGCCATTCCCTCTCTCATCATGCTTCTATCTGCTGCGTGCCGTTCTCCAGATAGCCCCGCAGCTCCTCCGGCCGCAACGGCTTGCTGAACCAATAGCCCTGCGCCAAGCTGCAGCCCAGCTCCCGGAGCATGATCAGCTGCTCCTCCGTCTCGACGCCTTCGGCCACGACATCCAGTCCGAGCTGCGCGGCGATCGCGATCATCGAATGGACGAGCGACGCTTCCTTGCCCTCCCGGCTCATCCGGGCGATGAAGGATCGATCGATCTTCAAGCGGTCGATCTCCAGCTGATGAAGGACCGACAACGACGAATACCCTGTACCGAAGTCGTCCAGCGCAATGACGATACCCTGTTGCCCCAGCTCGTCGAGCGTAGTCGAGACGCGTCCGAAATCGCGGATGACCGCGCTCTCCGTCACCTCGAAGATGATAGCTTCCGGATCGCAGCCGGATGCCTCCAGCACGCTTCGCACGCGCTCCGCGAAGGAAGGCTGGGCAAGTTGAATCGCGGATATATTCACGGATACGCTCCGCACCGGCAGTCCTTCTGCCTGCCAAGCGCAGAGCTGACGGCAAGCCTCACGCAGCACCCAATCCCCAAGCTCGAGAATGATGCCTGTCTCTTCCGCGATCGGGATGAAGCTGTCCGGACCGATCGGTCCGAGCTCGCGCGACTCCCAGCGCAGCAGCGCTTCAACGCCGGTCTCAGTCCGAGCTCCGGCCGACATCGGCTCAATCGGCTGATAGACGAGATAGAGCTCTCCTTGTTGAATCGCTCTGCGAAGCTGCTGTTCGATCAGCAGCCTGCGATTCGCGTGGGCGGCGAGCGCGCTGTCATACAGCTCAATGCCCGTCCCCCCGCGCTTCGCTTGGTACATCGCGATGTCGCTGCATTGCAGCAGTCCATTGCCGTCCGCAGCATGATTCGGATAGAAGCTGATTCCTATGCTGGCTGTCGCTTGAAACTCATGATTCATGACGCGGAAGGGCTCTTCCAGCACCTTCATGATCCGTCCCGTCTCTTCGATGCCTTGCTCAACGCTCTCCAGCTCCTCCAGCAGCAAGACGAATTCGTCTCCGCCCAGCCGGTACACCGTCTGCCCGGGCCGCAGTTCCGCAGACACGGTATGCGCGACGTATACGAGACACCGGTCGCCGACATGATGGCCAAGCGTATCGTTGATCAGCTTGAACCGGTCAAGATCGAACAACGCCAGGCCGATCAGCTTGTCCGGCATCCGGCTGTGCCGGGCGATCAAGGACGCGACCGATTCCATCAGGAACATCCGGTTCGGCAGCCCTGTAAGAGAATCATGACGTGCCGTGTGGCTCATCCGGGCAAGCCGGCGGGTCAAGAAGCGCATTTTGCGGACGAAGCCGCGATTATAGATCAAGATCACAGCGAGCAAGACAGCCTCCAGGGCGACGAAGATCATCGTCAGCCTGAGCTTCAGCTCTCCCCTTCCGGCGAACAGTTCCCGGTCCGGAACCGCGATCGCCATATGCCAAGTGGTTCCTTCTACCGCCACGTAGATGACATGATGACGCTCGGGCCCCAGCTTGATCGATTCCATGCCTTGCGCTCGATTCGAGATCGCCGACACCAGCTCCATCGGCAGATCCCTGGTCCTTGCGATAGCCCCTCTCTCCATTACCGCATAGGCTGTGCCGTTATCGTCGATGAAGTAGAGCTTCTGCGGGCTGACATATTGAAAATGATAGTACTCCCGGAACAGGTCGGCGAGGCGAATCGACCCGCTGATGATGCCGATCGGCTGCTCCCCCGTATTGTGGTAAGGCACGCGGGCCAGCACGAGATGGACGTTCGGATTCAAGCTGTCCGCGACAGGCGGCGTCAGGACGGACTGCCCGTTCATCGCTTCGTTGTAGCCCGGCTGCTTCGATGCGTCGATCGTCTGGCCGCCGGTCACGTACATGACTCCGTCCCGATTCGTGAAGCCCAAGCGGTAGAATTGGCGTTCCAAGCGAACGATCTCCCGTTCGAGGTACGCCAGCCTTGTCGCATTGGTCCCGAGCCGCATCGTATCCGTGTGCGCGATCATTTCCAGCTGCCGCAGCCTCATGCTGGTGCCGACTGCCAGCTGATACGCCTGCGCGGACAAGCTCGCCAACGCTTCTGCCTTGGCGTTCCGATTGTTCTCCTGCGCCTGCAAATGATAGATGGACATCCCTACGATCGTTAGGAGCACCGCCGTCACGCACATGGCAATCAAGCCGTATTTCAACGTCCATTTGGCCCCCATGCGACTGTCCCCCCCAGGCGGTGCAAGTATCCCCCATTATACTCCACAATTCGACATAATTCGATATAAACTCGCAAATTTTGCCGTTGTTATGCCTGCTGGAATGTGCTATTCTACCGAGAACCGAAGAAGATAATCTGAATGCTCGCCCGCGTCGTGCGGCAGCTTCAGGAGAGGTTCGCGAACTCCCTCTATAAAAAACTAAGGCTTAGACGAGGCAATCGGTGCTTCGTTTATTTCGTTCTTCGTTTTTTGCTGCCGATCGGCAGCGCGGGCAAGGTTCAACCGAATCTCGTTTCTATCTTTGTTGGCGCAGCCTGCACAGAAGAGAGGAGATTATTCGTCATGTCTGGAAGGAAACAAGAGGAATTGGAGCGCTTGACGCTGCTCGGCAATCAAGGAACGCGGTATGCGTTCGACTACGATCCGTCCGTGCTGGAGACATTCGATAACAAGCACGCGGGAAGGGATTATTACGTGAAGTTCAACTGTCCGGAATTCACCAGCCTGTGTCCGATGACCGGGCAGCCGGATTATGCGACCCTGTACATCTCTTACATTCCCGATATCCGGATGGTAGAGAGCAAGTCGCTGAAGCTGTACCTGTTCAGCTTCCGCAATCACGGCGATTTTCACGAGGACTGCATGAACATTATTATGAACGACCTGATAGAGCTGATGGATCCCCGCTATATCGAGGTATGGGGGAAGTTCACGCCGCGCGGCGGCATCTCGATCGATCCGTACTGCAATTACGGCCGCCCCGGCACGAAGTATGAGCGGATGGCCGAGCATCGGCTGCTGAATCATGATATGTACCCCGAGAAAGTCGACAACCGATAGGAAGGGGCGAGGATGAGAATACCACTGGTAATTGCCTATCTGCTCGTCATCGTCGCAGCTAACGTGCTGACGGCATCCCTTGCCCCGCTATTCCTCGGTCCGTTAATCGTTCCGGCCGGTTCGTTCCTGATCGGGGTCACGTTCATCCTGCGCGACTTGGTACAGCGCGCCATCGGACGCGGCGCGACTTACCTGACCATTGGCAGCGCGATGCTGCTGTCCGGCTTGACCTCCTATTGGCTCGGAGACACGTTGTGGATCGTGTTCGCGTCCGCCGCTACCTTCCTGCTGTCCGAGACAGCGGATACCGAAATCTACTCGCGGTTGAACCGGTCGCTGGCCGTGCGCGTGTTGTACAGCGGACTTGTCGGCAGCGTGCTCGACAGCGCCATCTTCGTCGTCGTAGGGCTGTCGCCGCTCGGCGCGGGCTTCCTGCCTTGGGAAGCCGTCGGCTACGCTGTCGCCGGCCAGATCACGGTGAAGGCAGGCATGCAGGCGATCGGCGCCTTGCTGCTCGCCGTCGCCGTACGCGATTCGAGCGCGAAGGCGGAGGCGTAAGCGGCGCGGCTGGCCTAACTGGGGCGTCAGCAGCCTCGGCGCGCGGAGGAGCAGTGGTTAGCCGGCGTCCGTGCCGGCTCTGCCGCCGCAAGGTTCGGCGAGCAAGCGGAATAGCTTCCGCTTGCTCTCCTCATGCGCTTGACAATCTGGGAATACGCGCCATATAATTAGGATGCTAATCAATTTCACAGCAGGAGAGCGGAGTCGCACATGTCTAAATCGATCCTCTATCTGAAGCGGACCTATATCATCATGCGGAAGCAGCTCGACGACCGGCTAAGCGGCTACAGCCTTACCACTTCGCAATTCGAAGTACTTGGCTATTTATACCAGTCCCAAGGCATGGAACAGCAGAAGCTGCAGCACAACAGCGGGATCACATCCGCTACCCTGACCGGTATTCTGGATAAGATGGAGCAGCGGGG
The DNA here is from genome assembly GCA_023433615.1 of Bacillota bacterium. Taxonomy (GTDB): domain Bacteria; phylum Bacillota; class Bacilli; order Paenibacillales; family Paenibacillaceae; genus Paenibacillus_I. The sequence goes on from JAEZCJ010000206.1 coordinate 13,620, forward strand.
CTACGTGACGCGCAGACCCAGCCTATCGGACGGCAGGGCCAACATGGTCTCTCTCACGGAGTTAGGCCAAGCGCTGTTTAAGGAACTGATCGATCTGATCCATGCTTTCGAGGACGAGATGCTTCGCGGATTCTCGCAAGCCGAGAGAGACTTGTTGGCGCACTGGCTGCAACGAATCGCGAGAAACTTAGGGGATACGGAAATGTATTGATTTCCGAGCCCCCTTTTCTCGAATATATAGCTAGCATCCTAGCCATTATCTCCACTAAACGCTAGAAGGAGGTGAATCTATGGGGACTATCACCAACTGACAGAACGATTTAACGCTGCCATATAGCTAGCATCCTAATTATCTAAGTGGAGGTCATCATGCGAATCTTAATTACAGGCGGTACCAGCGGTATCGGCAATGGCGTGGCCCGCCAAGCCGCGCAACGCGGTTGGAAGGTCACGATAACGGGCCGCCGCAGCACGGAAGGCATGCGCATCGCAGCGGCTATCGGAGCCTCGTTCATCGAAGCCGATGTATCCCGAATGGCTGATATTCGGCGGCTAGCCGACCGTATCGACGAACCGCTCGATGCATTGGTCATGTGTGCCGGAGGCATATCGATGAAGAAGGAGGTCGAGCTCACCTCCGAAGGACTCGAGACGACTTTCGCCACGAACTACCTCGGCAAGTTCGCACTCTCGCAGCTGCTCCTCGAACGGAACTTGATCGCGCCTGACGGATGCATCGTTATGGTCGGCGGCAACGGCGTTCACAAGCGTGCATCCACCGCTTGGGACACTCCGCACACCGGTACGCAGGCGGCTTTCAAGGCGGCGCTTGCCGTTGATCTGTACGCTGCGGAGTTTTCTCGGCGTTATCCTCACCTTCGCGTTCACACTTGCTATCCTGGCATGGTAAGGACGAACCTTTTTCGCGAGGCACCCTTGCCCTTCCGCTTGATCGCTCGTCTCTTAGGTAAGCCGGCTGCACAAGGAAGCGCATACCTCAGCCGGCTGCTCCTCGAGCGGCATGCTGAGGTTCACTGGAAGCAGGATCGCCCGATGCGATTCTCGCCGCCGCTGCCTACTGGCGGAACGGCGGAGCAGTTGTGGCGATATAGCGAGCAGGCCGTCCTGGCCTTGACTTCATAATCGAGAGGAGCTGAAGCCGTGCGCTATCGAGCTGGCTGGTTATTGCACCATCGCATTCTCGCTTTAACGCATTATGATCCCGTTGTGACTTATGAGGATTTCCAAGGCATTGCCGCGGCGGCGCAAGCATCTCTGCAAGAGGTGACGCAGCCATTCCACCTGTTGATCGACAATCGCATCATCAGAGACCGGAATCCGGCATCTCTGCATACGATACTGAACGCCATGCCGGCGATCCGGCATCCGCTCCTGCGATGGATCGTGATCGTGCTGCCGGAGTCCATCAAGGAATCGGCTGCCGGCATGGACGTTCAGAAGAGCGGGGACATTCAGCTGAAATACGTGGACAGCCTGGCGTCGGCTTGGCAGCTGCTTCGCGCTATCGATCCGCGGCTGAACGGGATCGAACTGGACGATTCATTCTTCTCCGTATGACAAAGGGATGGGCACGCGGCGTTCAGCCGATTGTCCATCCCTTTTTTGTGCATTAGCCCCGCAGCGCCTTCCAATCTACTTCCGGCACAAGGCCCTCGCGCGCCGCCCTCCCGAGCAGCGCCTCGATCGCGCCGTAGCCCGCATCGCCGAGATCGGCCGTGTACTCGTTCACGTACAGATCGATATGCGCCTCGGCAACGCCAGGCGCCATCTCCTGCGCATGGCTGTGCACGTAGTCACGCGAGGCATCGGGATTCGCCCAGGCATAAGCGACCGATGCGCGGATCCAGCCGGCCAACGCATCCAGTTCCAGCGACTTCTTGGCAATGATCGCGCCGAGCGGGATCGGCAATCCCGTATCCGTCTCCCACCAGCTGCCCATATCGGCGAGCAGCGACAAGCCGTAGTTCCCGTACGTGAACCGAGCCTCATGGATGACGAGCCCGGCATCGATGAGGCCGTCCCGCACCGCCGGCATAATCTCGTGGAACGGCATGACGACGATCTCGCCCACCCCGCCCGGCACCTGCTGCGCCGCCCAGAGGCGGAACAGCAGGTAGGCGGTCGAACGGTCGCTCGGCACCGCTACCCGCTTGCCGGCCAGATCGGCTGCCTCGCCAGGCTCCTTCGTCAGCACGAGCGGCCCGCAGCCGCGGCCGAGCGCGCCGCCGCAAGGGAGCAGCGCATAATCAGGCCGCACATACGGGAGAGCCGCGTACGAGATTTTCAGCACATCGAGTTCATCTTCGCTAGCTGCCAGCCTGTTCGTGATATCGATATCCGCATAAGTCACGTCGAGTGCTGGCGCGCCCGGGATGAGACCATGCGCCAAAGCATGAAACACGAACGTGTCGTTCGGACACGGCGAGTAAGCGATCTTGAGTGGAGCAAGCGTCTGTTTTGCTGAATATGATGTGGTCATCTTAGCACCTCCGCTAGTGTACGGCTTGCTGCTTCCAATGCCTGCAGCGCATCCTTGATGCGCCATGCGCCGCGATCTCTCGGGCCTACCGCGTTCGAGATGGCGCGCAGCTCTATTGCCGGCAGGCCATACAGGCTGGCGGCAAGCGCAACTCCATAGCCTTCCATCGCCTCGGCAGCCGCGCCCGGTATGCGCTCCGTCAGTGCAGCAGCCGTCCCGGCTGAGCCGGTCACGGTGGTGACCGTCAGCACCGGGCCGACAGCCGTCGGCTGGCCTGCATCGGCCAGTGCCCGCGCGAGGCGGCCGGCAAGCTCTCGGTCCACCTCGATGCTGCTCGAGCCGAAGCCGAGCTCGTCGACGCTCCGGAATCCCTCCGGCGTCTCTGCCCCGAGATCAGGCGCGATGATCGCATCGGCTACGACGAGGCTGCCGATCGGCGCGCAATCCGGGAAGCCGCCGCCGATCCCGGCGCTGATGACCAGCCGGTACGGGCAGCCTTGCGCCGCCGTTTCGCTGTCCGCCCCGGCCTGTCCTTCGGCTGCCTCAGCCGAACCTTCGGGTATGGTTGTGGATTTGTTTTGTGCTGGCGGGCTGCCGGCTGCTGCCCCTGCGCCGATCGCTTGCGCCGTACGCGCCGCGGCGGAAGCAGGACCTACACCGGCCAGCGCGACCTCGAAGCCCTCCGCGCCGCCAAGCCCGCGCAGCACCGCCTCCCGCTCGGCTTCGACTGCCGTCATAATCAGTATGCGTCCATTGCTCATCGTTCCCGATTCTCCTCAATTGCCAGGGTATATGCTATCCATAAGCTAGGCTGGACAGGCGTCCGGCGGGGCGCTGCAGCTCGCAGGGGTCGCATCAGCGCAACTAAGCTAACAGCCCCTACGCACTCTACGCCTTCGCACGCCATACACATCACTTCATGCTTTCCACTCTCGCTTACGCACGCCACGTTTCGGCATACACGTCACGTGTGTCACGCCACTGCTTTCACGATACACCAAGCGCACGCCACATCTCGCCCATTCCGTATACTCCGCATAACTATACTCTGCAGCCTTCAATCCGCCTCATTACTTTACTTTATATAGTGAACCACTTTCGCCGCATTAGCGCAAGAGATAGCCCGACGACATTCCGCTTCCCTATATGCTAGAATAAACGCATCTGCGACATTCCAATCTACAATGATAAGGAGGCCCAGAACCGCATGCACACCGAATCGCCCTACAAGCTTACGCACGGCTCCGGACTGACGCTCGACCCGCTCGGCTCCGGACTTGCCATCGCCGAATGGACCGCACCCGGCACGCCGGAGGGCACACAACCCGAGTGGATCGCGCCGCTGCATCTGCACCGAGAGGACGATGAAGCTTGGATCGTGCTGGAGGGCAGCCTGTCCTTCCGGATCGGCGAGGCGGAAGTCACCGCGTACGCGAACGAGACGGTCCTCGTGCCGCGTGGCACTCCGCATACGTACTGGAATCCTGCGCCTGACGCAGCCCGCTACCTGATCGTCATGCCGAAGCGCATCCGAGACTTGATCGCCGCCATACACGCCGCGCAGCGCCGCGATGCCGCATCCATGCGGCAGCTGTTCCGGCAATTCGCTTCCGAATGGCTGGACTGAGTCCCGCAGCCAGCGCAAACAACCGCCCGGGCAATCTAGCTTGCCCGGGCGGTCCGCATCACGATCTAATCTTATAACGCAATCCGAATGCTCCGTTCGAGCGGCGATTCTTCCGGCGAATCCGCGCGTTCCAGCGACATGCGCTCCTTGAGCGGAGACGTCCGATTGCACATGAACCGCGTCTTGCCGCTGTGGTTCGGCGAAGCCGCATGCATCAGGAACGGATGGCACAGGATGATGTCCCCGGCTTCACCTGTCGTCTCGATGACGCGCAGCTCCGTGCCGTCTTCGTCGACATAGGCCTGCTCCATGAGCTTTGCGTTCCGCGCATCCGGCCCAAGCTCGCTGCCTGTCCGGCCAACCAGTTCGGCAAAATACGGATGCTCGCTCACGAATTCGCGGATGCCGTCGCCGATCTCGACGCCGTCCGGATAGCGCGACAAGTGCCGCGCAACAGGCCGATGCGAGCCCTCCACCACCAGCGTGCCTCCGCCGCGCGGTCCGATATCCGAGAATAAGCACAGGCACAGCAAACCCTGGTCCGGCGCATCGACATAATGGCGGAAGTGGATCCCGTCCCAATGCCAGCCTGTCGTCGGCACAACCCACGGCTCATCCGCTCCATAGGAGAAATTAACCGGCCACCAGCCCCAGCCCGGCAGCGATTCGCTGGCGTTCTCGCCGAGCACGAACCGCCGCCTCACTCGTCCTTCGCCTACCAGATCATCGATCGCATCCGCGAACGTCGGCGTGTTGCACCGATCGAACGCATCGCTGCGATATACCTCGCGCAGATTGACCATCGGCTCCCGCCATGTGCTCGGATCGTTCCGCGAAATCCCCGATGCCTCCTCCACCTTGCCCCATAGGAATTGCTGCGCTTCCAGCGCGGCTTCCCGAGGCAGCGCGCCTCGAATCTGCACATACCCCTTCCTAACAAACTGTTCCACTTGCTCGTCCGTCAGCACCTTCGTACGCATCGTCATGTAGTCATCGCCTCGCTTATAGGAACTGTAATGTAAACGGATACATCTACATATGTTCTACATTACGCTGCGAGTTCCTGCCCCATGCACGCAATTTGGTGAATCGAATCGGGGAATGCTACAATACTGCTTAATAATGGTTCGAGGAGGGTTCCCATGGCTGAGTATCAAGTACAGTTAGAGAAGTATGCCGCGCTGGCCGTCGAAGTCGGCGTGAATGTGCAGCCCGGGCAGACGCTGGTCGTAACCGCCCCGCTCGCGGCCGCGCCGTTCGTCCGATCCGTCGCGAGGAAGGCTTATGCCGCCGGCGCGAAAAATGTCCACGTGGAATGGAACGACGACGAGCTGACCCGCATCAAGTACGAGCAGGCGCCGGACGAGGCGTTCCTCGAATACCCGATGTGGCGCGCCAAGGGCTGGGAGGAGATGGCGGAGAATAACGCCGCCTTCCTGTCGGTCATCGCATCGAATCCCGATCTCTTGAACGGCATCGATCCCGAGCGGATCGCGAACGCGAACAAGACGGCAGGCCAAGCGCTGCATAAGTATCGCAGCTATGCCATGTCCGATAAGGTCAGCTGGTCCGTCATTGCGGTACCGTCTCCCGGCTGGGCAGCGAAAGTGTTCCCGGAAGTGGAGGCAGGCAAGCAGGAGGATGCGCTGTGGGACGCGATTTTCGCGGCGACGCGGGTGAATGAACCGGATCCGGTCGCGGCCTGGAAGGGGCACACGGCGAAGCTCGATGAGCGGGCCGACTTCTTGAACCGGAAGAAGTACAAGGCGCTCCGGTACCAGGCCGAGGGCACCGATCTGGTCGTCGAGCTGGCGGTGAACCATATCTGGGTGAGCGGAGGCAGCGTCAACGCGGCAGGCACGCCGTTCGTGGCGAACATGCCGACGGAGGAAGTATTCACCGCCCCGAAGAAGGACGGCGTGAACGGCGTCGTGCGCAGCACGAAGCCGCTCAGCTACGGCGGCAATCTGATCAAGGACTTCTCGCTGACGTTCGAGAACGGACGCATCGTCAAGCTGGAAGCAGCCGAAGGCCAAGCGGTGCTGCAGCGGCTCGTCGACACGGACGAAGGCTCCGCCTACTTGGGCGAGGTTGCGCTCGTGCCGCATCGCTCGCCGATCTCGGACACGAATATCGTGTTCTACAACACGCTGTTCGACGAGAACGCGTCGAGCCACCTCGCGATCGGAAATGCGTACGCGTTCTGCCTTGAGGGCGGCAAGACGATGTCGGAGGATGAACTGAAGGCCGCCGGCCTCAACAACAGCATCACGCACGTCGACTTCATGATCGGCGCAGCCGACATGAACATCGACGGCGAGCTGCCGGACGGCACGCTCGAGCCCCTGTTCCGGGACGGGAACTGGGCGATCTGACTGAAGGTATGCGCTGACACGAACTACAAAGGGCTGCACGCTAGGAACGCCTTATGGCGATCGCTTGCGTGCAGCCCTCTTTGGTACTATACCTGAACCGTCAACCTCTAGCCGCCGAAGTCTCCTGCACGGCTTGCGTCTCCTCATGCGGCCGAACCTTGCGGATGAAGAATGCTAGCACCAGTGCCGCAACCGTCATCCACAGCGCAACCACGAATGCGTAGTTAATACCGTGAATCGTCGCTTCCTGCGTAACTGCCGCCATCGCGGTCGCATCGCTCGGATCGATGCCGCCCGAGACGATAAGCTCCTTGCCCTTCACCGCGGCTTGATTCGTGAAAATCGTGACGAGAAGCGCGGTGCCGAGCGCCCCTGCAACGTTACGCAGCGTCTGCGACATCGCCGAACCGTGCGCATTAAGCCGCTGCGGAAGCTGGTTCATGCCCGCCGTCTGAATCGGCATCATGAGCATCGACATGCCCACCATCCGCAGCGTATACATGAGCAGCATGTGGTTATAGGTCGTCTCTGCGGTCAAGAGCGTGAATTCATAGGTGGTGAAAATCGTGATCAACAGCCCCGCGACCGACAGCCAGCGCGCGCCGACCTTGTCGAAGATCATGCCCGTGATCGGCGACATGATACCCATCAGGATTGCGCCCGGCAGCATCAGGAGTCCGGAATCCATCGGCGAGAAGCCGCGGATATTCTGCAGATAGATCGGCAGCAGGATCATCCCCGAGAACATCGCCATCGTGATGATGACGTTAATGACCGTCGTCAGCGAGAACATGCCGTACTTGAACACGCGGAATTCGAGGATCGGCCTTTTCGTGACCAGCTCGCGCCAGACGAACAGCAAGAGCGAGACGACGCCTACGGCCAAGCATGCAATGACCGTCGCGCTGTCCCAGCCGTCCGTCCCGGCGTCGCTGAAACCGTACAGCAGGCCGCCGAAGCCCAGCGTGGACAAGATGACGCCGAGCATATCGAGCTTCGGCATCGAATTCTTCGTCACGTTCTTCATCGCCAAGCTGCCGTAGACGGCCGCGAACAGCGCCAACGGCAGAATGATGTAGAACAGCACGCGCCACGAATAATGCTCGACGACCCAGCCCGACATCGTAGGACCGATCGCCGGCGCGAAGATCATCGCCAGACCCATCATGCCCATCGCCTTGCCCCGCTGTTCGATCGGGAAGATCGTCAGGAAGACGATCGACATAAGCGGCATCATGATGCCCGCGCCTGCAGCCTGGATAAGGCGTCCGACCAAGAGCACTTCAAAGCCCGGCGCAACGGCACAGACGATCGTGCCGATGGCGAACAGGCTGCTCGCCGCGATGAACAGCTTGCGTGTCGTGAACCGCTCGATGAGGTAGGCGCTGATCGGCACCAATACTCCGTTGACCAGCATATAGCCGTTCGACAACCATTGAATGGTGCTGGCGGTCAGCTGCAAGTCCTCCATCATGACCGGCAGCGCTACGTTCAACACCGTCTGGGCCAGCAGCGCGACGAATGCCGCAATGAGCAGCGAGGCAACGATCGGCCCCCTGCGCAAGTTCGTAGATGTTGCTTCACTCATGGTACGATTCTCTCCTCTGTATCTTCTCTCTAGTCTTCTCTGGACTGTTGCAATAGCTGGACGATCTGTCCATGAATCCGGAACAGATGCTGCTGGTCTTCATCCGGCAGCGATAAGATGGGCGAGAGCCGGCTTAACCGTTCCCCGTTCGTCTCCGCCCACATGCGCTCCCCGAGCTCGGTCAGCCGGAGCTGAATGATCCGGCGGTCCTCGGCTGAACGTTCTCGCGTCACGAAGCCCGCCTTCTCCATGCGGTCGATAATCCCGCTAGTCGTACTATTCCCCAATAGAATTCTTTCTGCCAGCTCGGACAGACTAATACCGGGACGTTCGGCCAACACCTTCAATACCCACAGCTGTACCGGCGTCAAGTCGCGAGGCTGCGCAGCTTTCAGCAGCGCCTGGAAGAACGTCTTGTGCACCTCGCGGAACGACTTCATGATCTCGTCGACGCGCTGTTCCGAATCCATGCCCATAACCTCCCATCCATTCGTTCATCCATCCATTCGTTCGCATAGGAATGTTTCGCATACGAAGTATTATAGGGAGCGAAGGACGCCGCTGTCAAATGCCAATTGTTCATCCTGTAGAAGGTGCGGCGATCGTATGTCTTTTTTGCTATCCATCATGTCCCTCAATAGCAGTCGGCTGGGCTGAACGAATACGGTTTTTCGCACTCGTTCGGCGGGATTGGGGCGGCCGGGCTGAACGAATGCGGTTTTTCGCACTCGTTCGACGGGATTGGGGCGGCCGGGCCGGGATTTCCCTATCATAGAAAAGAAAAGGATGCATCCAGTGATGCCTGCCGGAACAGGCTCACTGGATGCATCCCCATAAAATAATACTTTACTTCCACGCTTGCGGGTGATCCGCCTTGACCAGATCAAGCTCCGCCGCGCGCGCGTTCGCCTCGACTTGCGCGGGGCTCTTGCAGCCCGGGATGACGCAAGTCACCGCCGGATGCTGAAGGCACCAAGCCAAAGCCCATTCCGCCATGCCGACGCCGGCTGGCACCTCGCTTGCCCGAATCTGCTCGACAAGCGCCAG
>JAEZCJ010000210.1 GCA_023433615.1 Bacillota bacterium
CGAAGCCGGCCATGTAGCCCAGGGCGATCTCCCAGCGGCGCAGCGGGGTGGCGAGCAGCCGCTCCAGCGTGCCGCTGGTGCGCTCCTTCAGGAAGGAGACGCCGGCAATCAGGAAGACGAAGAAGAAAGCGAACAGGCCGATCAGGACGGGGCTGAGGCTGTCGAAGGTCGACATTTCCCCGCTGCCGTGCAGATATTCGAAGGTTGGTCTTGCTGCCCCGGTACCTGTCGCGGTAGCCGCTGCAGCCGTCGCAGCCGTCGCATGCTGCATGGCCTGCTGAATCGTCATCATGGCAGCGCGATTCTTCGACGGGTCGCTGCCCTCGAGCTTCACGCGCGGAGCAGTGCCGTCCAGCGAGAGATAAGCATCGATCGTTCGGTCCGCCAGCGCGGCCTCCGCAGCCTGCGTCGTGGGATAGGCCGTGACCTTGGCGTTCAGCCCGCTTAGGCTGTCCGTGATAGCCGGGGGCAACTGCACCGTGCCGAGCTTCGGTTCATACGCATCGCCGTCGAATACAAGGTACATCAGCGATAGGACGAGAATCGGCGCGGCAACGAGCAGCGCCATGGAACGCTTATCATGCATGAATTGGCGAGCGATTCGCAGGATGAGAGCCCGAATTCTCATGCGCGTACACCTCCGTAATAGAGGAAGGCTTCCTCGATCGTGCGGCTATCGGTCTCGGCCTTCAGCGCATCCGGCGTACCGACGGCGATAAGGCTGCCGTCCCGCATCATGCCGAGCCGATGGCACTTATCCGCCTCGTCCATGACGTGGGTCGTAACGAGAATGGTCGTGCCGCCCGCGCTGAGGTTCTCGAATTCGTCCCAGATCGACTTGCGCAGGACGGGATCGATGCCGACGGTCGGTTCATCGAGGATGAGCACCTCCGGCTCATGCATGAGCGCGACGGCCAGCGACAGCCGGCGCTTCATGCCGCCGGAATAAGCGCCGACAGGTCGCTTCAGGTGATCGGACAAGTCCACGAGCTCCATGACTTCCTGCATGCGCCGTATGCGCTTCTGGCCGCGAAGCCCGAACAGCGCGCCGAAGAATTCGAGGTTCTCCTGTGCGCTTAGCTCCGCATACAGCGCATCCGATTGCGCCATGTAGCCGATCCGCGACATCATCGCCAGCTGCGGCATGCGCGTGCCCAGCACCTCGACGCGTCCGCTCGTCGCTTCATCGATGCCTGCGATCATCTTCACGAAAGTCGTCTTGCCGGACCCCGAAGGCCCTAACAGGCCGAAGATTTCGCTCTTCTGCACCGTTAGGCTGATCCCGTGAAGCACTTCCTTCCCGTTGAAGCTGCGCGTGATGTCCTGGGCGAGTATGCAGTCATCCTGCGATATGGGCATTCGAGCCACCTCCAAGCATAATGAGTGATCACTCACTCTCCTATCGACATCGTACTCCCGCGATCTTTTTCTGTCAAGTGAGTAATCACTCGCTTCATGCGGTGCCAGTCTGCTATTATATCGGTCTCTATTAGTCCCGGCGGGTGCTCGCTATAGCTCGATTTGGCCGAACTGCGCGAGAATGCGGTCCTCATGCACGTTGTAGCTCGATATGCCGAATTGCGTACGCGTTTCCTGCGCAGCGCTTCGTGTGTGCCCTTCTTATTCGGCTATTCCGAACTACGGAGCAATTCGCATGATGGCCCGCTGCCGGCAGCGTGCAAATCCGAACGAATGGCGCAAGCATGTCCATGCGACATCGCCGCCGACTCATTATTCGATGAATGAAGACATTACTAGCATATTCACGCATTAATTTCCCAAAAATCGTAGAAACTACTTTACGAAAAGCCGAAATGGTTCTATTGTAGAGTTATGGATACATTCTGTATCGTTTTTGAAAATCGGGCAAGTGAAGAGGGGCAGTAAAATGGGGGTATTGCGTATGAAGCATGTCAAGGGCTATATCGCAAACAAGCGCGATCTGCGGGAGTTCCTGGAGGCAGAACGGGTCAAGTACGGCAGGCGGAATAGCAGGATGCCGTTGTTCTGTATCGGCGAGCGATCATTCCTCTGGAAGCATAACGTTCTCCTTCGCAGAACGGAATATTACGTGAATACGGGCAATAGGCTGATGAGCCTGTACTATAAAGTGCGCCTGCACCGCTATCAGAACAAGCACCAGCTGCATATTCCGATCAACACGTTCGATCGCGGCCTGCATGTCATGCATCTCGGTCCGATTCTGGTGAACAGCAAGGTGCGGGCAGGCAAGAACGTTACGCTCCACATGAACACGAGCCTAGTGGCCGGCGGGACGAATGACGGAACGCCGAAGCTGGGGGACGGCGTAGTCGTGGGCGTCGGCGCGGTTCTGCTCGGCGAAATCAAGCTGGCCGACAACATCGCGGTAGGCGCCAACGCAGTCGTGAATAAGTCCTTCGAGGAGGAGAACATCTCGATCGCCGGCGTACCCGCGAGGAAGATCGGCGAGAACGGGCGATTAAGCTGGAATCGCAAGAACGGATAGACAGGCAGGGCGCGGAATCGCGTATCATTTTCCAACCTCGTAGGGTACAATGGGAAAGACGAATTCGAAATGGGGTTGGAAGCGTGAGTACGGAAGAGATACTGTTGACGCAGGAAGGCAAGGAACAGATTGAGCATGAGCTGCAAGAATTGAAGACGGTCAAGCGCAAGGAGCTGGCCGAGCGCCTGAAGGTCGCGATCAGCTACGGCGACTTGAAGGAGAACAGCGAGTACCATTCGGCTAAGGATGACCAAGCCTTCATGGAGACGCGGATTCTGCAGCTGGAGCGCATGCTTCGTCATGCGAAGGTCGTGACTGCCGGCGATTCGAACGTCGTGAGCGTCGGCGCGCTGGTCATCTTGAACGATGTCGAGTTCGCGGAGAAGATCGAATACCGGATCGTAAGTCCCGCGGAAGCGAACGTGACGGACAATAAGATTTCCTACGAGAGCCCGCTCGGCAAGGAGCTGCTCGGCAAGAAGGTAGGCGACGTGATCATCGTCAACGCGCCGATGGGCGTCCTGAATTATGAGCTGCTAGAGATTAAGGCGAATTAGAGAGACAGGCCTGCGGGGCTTGAAGCGAACCATTCCGGATAAGGAATGGTTCTTTGGCATGCGAAGAATGGATCGTAATCGCGTTCACCGGCACACGAGCACATGTCTGACGAAAGAGCCCTTCCTCACGGATCCCCGGTCGATAACGGTCCAGCCGACCTCCGCCAGCAGCGCGTCGATCGGCTGGACAGTGACGACAGCCATGCGATCCGCCAGGCGCCGGGCATGCAGCAGAATCGAACGCTGCGCATCGTCGGATAGGCGGGAGACATGGTTATAAGGCAGGTCGACGACGGCAGCGTCATAGCGACCGACGGCATCCTCGATGCCGCCGTACGTGACCGGTGTCTCATAGCCGTAGTAAGCGAGATTCTCCCGGGCGCCCTGCACGACGATCGGATTCAAGTCGCGGCCGACCATGTCGATTCCCATCGACAGCGCTTCGACCAGCACAGTGCCGATTCCGCAGCAGGGATCGATCGCGCGGACGCCGTACGGCCGCGGCACCGCGATATTTGCCAGCGCTCTGGCGACGCGCGTGCTAAGGGCGATGGAGTATTGGCGGGGCTTGTCCATATGCTTCAGCCAGACGGCTTCATTCTTGGCATACGGGCCGAAATACCAGCGGCCGTTGCA
>JAEZCJ010000016.1 GCA_023433615.1 Bacillota bacterium
GCCGCACCGCCGCCGCGCCCGACGGCGCCGAAGCCTCCGCCACGTCCGCCGCGCGTCGCGCCGACGGCGTCTTTGCCGCCGCGGAAGCCGCCGCCATTGCCGTAGCTGCGCGGCTTCATATCGACGAGCCCAAAATCGATCGTATGCTCCGACATGCTTACGCGTTCCACGCGCACCTTGATCTCGTCGCCGATCCGGTAGATCTTCGACGTGCGCTCGCCGATCAGCGCCATATGCAGCTCGTGGAAGTGGTAGTAATCGTCCGTCAGATCGCTCAGACGGATCAAGCCCTCCACCGTGTTCTCGAGCTCGATGAACATGCCGAAGCTCGTAACGCTGCTGATAATCCCTTCGAATTCCTCGCCGACCTTATCGAGCATGTACTCGCATTTCTTCAGCTGCTCCGTATCGCGCTCCGCGTCGACCGCAACCCGCTCCCGCTCGGACGAATGCTGCGCGATCTCCGGCATCCGCGAATGCAAGTACTCCATGCGTGCCTCCGGCAGCGTGCCGCCGTTCTCGAGCACCTCGCGCATGACGCGGTGAATGACCAAGTCCGGGTATCGCCGAATCGGCGAAGTGAAGTGCGAATAGAACTCGGCTGCCAGACCGAAGTGACCCAGACTCTCGGCATCGTACTTCGCCTGCTTCATCGAGCGCAGCATCATCGTCGAGATAACCGTTTCTTCCTTGGCGCCGCGAATTTGCTCCAGAAGGTCCTGCAGTGCCCGCGGATGCACCGAATTGCCCTTGCCCTTCACCACATAGCCGAAGTTAGACGCGAACTGCACGAACGTGAGCAGTTTCTCCGCATCCGGATTCTCGTGGATCCGGTAGAGGAACGGCACCCGCAGCCAGTGGAAATGTTCGGCCACCGTTTCGTTCGCCGCCAGCATGAACTCTTCGATGATCTGCTCCGCCACCGAGCGCTCGCGCTTCACGATGTCCGTCGGCTTGCCGTTCTCATCGACCAAGATTTTCGACTCTTGAAAATCAAAATCGATCGCGCCCCGCTTCATCCGCTTCGAACGCAGTCCCATGGCCAGCTTCTCCATCAGCTTGAACATATCGACGAGCTCGGCATACCGTTCCTTGAGCTCCGCGTCGTCGTCCACCAGGATCTTGCGCACGTTCGAGTACGTCATGCGCTCCTTCGTCTTGATGACGCTCGTGAACACGTCATGCCGCACGCGCTTCAGCGTGCCCGCTTCGAACTCCATCTCGCAGGACATCGTCAGCCGGTCCACCTGCGGATTGAGCGAGCAGATCCCGTTCGACAGCCGATGCGGCAGCATCGGTATGACGCGGTCGACAAGATAGACGCTTGTCCCGCGCCGATAAGCTTCTTCGTCGAGCTCCGAACGCTCGCGCACATAATAGCCGACATCCGCGATATGTACGCCTAACAGATAGTTCCCGTTCGGCAGCACCTCGACGTTGACCGCATCGTCCAAGTCCTTCGCGTCCTCGCCGTCGATCGTCACGATCGTCCGATCGCGAAGATCGCGCCTGCCTTGGCTGACAATCTCCTCTTCCGTGATCGCGTCCGGCGCAGCCTCCGCCTCGGCCATGACCTCATCCGGGAAGCCCTCAGGCAGCTGATGCTTGCGAATGATGGACAAAATATCGACGCCGGGATCGTCCTTATGACCTAGAATCTCTATAATTTCGCCTGTCGCCGCCGAACGCCCCTCCGGATACGTCACGATGTTCGCGACAACCTTTTGGCCGGTCACGGCACCATGGAAGGCTTCGCGCGGGATGAACAGGTCGCGGTTGATCCGCTTGTCGTCCGGAATGACGAAGCCGAACGATTCATGGTGCTCGAATGTGCCGACGACGCGCGTGACCGCCCGCTGCACGACGCGCACGACCTCGCCTTCCATCCGTCCGCCGCCCTCGCTCTGGGACGTGACGCGTACCAGCACGATATCGCCGTTCATCGCGGACTTCAGATCATTCGCGTGCAAGTAGACGTCCGAATGCGCCCGATCGTCCGGGATCAGGAAAGCGAACCCCTTCGCATGCGCCTGCACGCGTCCGCGCACGAGATTCATCCGCTCCGGCACGCCGTAGCGGTCATTGCGGGTACGTATAATCTTGCCTGCTTCCTCCAACTCGTTAAGCAGCTTCAGGAAGTCCTTGAATTCCGCCGCATCGTCGATGCCGAAGTGCTGTTCCAATTCTTGATAAGTCATCGGCTTATATGCCGTTTCCCGCATCCAATCGAGCAATTCCTGCTCCGTTGCCAAGTCAGCTCACCCCATAATGCCGCATGCACGTACGAAGGCTGCTCTGCGGTCTGTATCAATTGCATATACCATGTAGTATACACGAAATGCAAGGAATGCATCCGTTTATCCTTAAAAACAAAAAAACGAGCCCGTTAGGCTCGTCTCTCGAAATGACAATTACTTCTGAACGAAGTACGCAACGAACAGCGACAGCAAGAAGAAGCCTACTGCCAAGCCGACCGTCAGACGTTGCAAGAACAGATCCAGGCCGCGCGCCTTCTGCTTGCCGAAGAGATGCTCAGCACCGCCAGTAATTGCGCCGGACAACCCTGCACTCTTACCCTTCTGCAGAAGAACGACCGTAATCAGGCCGATCGAGAATATGATTAACACGATTTTCAATGCGATTTCCACAGTTCCACCTCCTAATCAGGAGTAATCCGTCCCACCGCGTACCTATGTAAAAGGCGGCGAAAAAACAGCAAGATTATTGTACCACACCCGATGTGCGAATACAACTAGTCCAGCTCCGGACGAGAGCGAATAAGCCTGCGGGCGCCGCCCGCAAGCTTATCCCTCTCTACAACAGCCTCTACAGCAGGCCGCGCTCCTTGAAGTACGTGAGGCTGATCGCCGCACTCTCCAGCGGGGAAGAAGCGAACTGCTCTTGCTCGACGATGATATACTCGATGCCTGCCTCTTCGGTCACTTTCAGCACGCTGTCAAAATCGACGCTGCCCTTGCCGATCTCCGTATCCTTGCGGCCTTCGGCGAAGTCCTTGAAGTGCGCCAGCGGCGTGCGGCCCTTGTACGCCTTCAGATATTCTACCGGGCTATGACCGGCAACGTGCACCCAGCCAAGGTCGAACTCGGCGATCAGGCGTTCGGCCGGGATACGCTGCAGCAGATGATCCATGATCGTCTTGTCGCCGACTTTCTTGAATTCGAAGTCATGGTTATGATAGCCGTACTTGAGGCCGGCTGCCGTGACCATCTGCGACGCTTTGTCGATGATACGGATGAAGTTATCAACGTCCGCTTCGGAAGGAACGTCCGGGAACGGCGCCCAAGGCGTGATGACGTACTCGAGGCCGACTTCCTTAGCATACTCGATATGCTGTGCCAGCTCGGATTCCATCTTATCGGGCTCCGTGAAATTGACCGGTATATGCGCGGACGGCGCCTTCAAGCCGTTGTCGTCGAGCACTTTGCGGACTTCTGCAGCGGAATGACCGAAAAATCCGGCGAACTCCACCGCTTGATAGCCGATCTTCGCAACTTCCTTCAGCGTACCCAGAAGGTCGTCCTTCGTCAGGTCGCGGAACGTATACATTTGAATGCCGATTTGCGGTTTTGCTGCCAACCTAGCCACCACCGTTTCCTTATAGTAGCGCTTTACGCGCGGAACACCCACGCCATGCAGTGCTACCTCTTATTATACCGTCCCCCATTGACGATACTATTCCACATTTTGCGCGATACTTGCGCTATTTTGCTATTGCCCGGCTGTGATCGCGATGAATGGCTACGAAGCTTATTCGACGTCGAATCTTGAACGCTGGCGAACCTTCCGGTACTCACGTAGATACTGCCTACGCTCCGTTCCTCAGTTTCTACCATCGTCCACCCTTCTCGGCGCTAACAGCCGGGCCTTGGAATGTTGACTGTTGCATGCGAGTCAACTATTCTTGGCTATAAATAGCCAACTCATAGAGAGGAATGAATGCCATGATTCAACGTCCCGATGCTGCAACAGAGGTGCTCCCGCAGGCGCGAAAATATGTCGAGCTCGTCCCGGACGGCGATATTATCGCCATCCTGGAGGCGCAGCACGCTTCCGCCGTCAGCCTCCTGAACGGCCTGACGGCCGAGCAGGCGGACCATCGCTACGCCGAGGGCAAATGGTCGATCAAGGAAGTAATCGGCCATGTCACGGACAATGAGCGCGTCTGGGCCTATCGCTTGCTCCGGATCGCCCGCAACGACGCACGCGGACTCGTCGGCTACGACGAGAATGTCGTCGCCGCGCACGCCCCATTCGCGTCCCTCCCGCTCGCGGACATCGTCGCCGAATACGATACCGTCCGCCGAGCGACGCTCTTCCTGCTGCGCGCTCTCACCACTGAGGCTTGGCTGCGCCAAGGCGACTTCAACGGCCACCCGCTAACCGTTCGCGCCGCCGCCTACGTCATCGCCGGCCATGAAGCCCACCACATCAACATCATTAACGAAAGATATTTGCAGGGCTAATCATCGTCCACCTAAATATCCGGCAGCGTTAAGCATGCCGGATTTCCTTTTGTCCCCCTCGGGGCCCAGGGCACCTCAAGCTGCCGGGCCGGGGATTTTGCTGTGCAAGTGAAGGTTCTGACGCAGGTTGTGTGCCGGAGGAGTTTACGTCCGCCCTTCGGGAGCCTTTTGCCGCCTTAAATACTCATCACGGCAAAAGGCGGACAACAGGCGGCCGCAGGCACACAACCGGAGTCGGAACCGAAGCCCCGCTAGAGTAAAGGGCTGAAGAAATTCAGCCCCTCCTCATCAAACCGTACGTGAGGTTTTCCCTCATACGGCTTTCCGATGTTCGTCATTCATGGGCATGCAGTTTACAAGAGCGTTTTCAGTCCA
>JAEZCJ010000052.1 GCA_023433615.1 Bacillota bacterium
CAGCGGGTCGATCGCGAGCGGGCATCTGCAGTCAGGCGCGGTGACGGGCGAGAAGCTGAGCGAGCATGCCGTTACGGGCGATAAAATCGCAGCCGGCGCGGTCGACGGCAGCCATCTGACTGAGCGAGCTGTGCAAGGTGACCACTTGAGCATCGGCGCGGTGAGCGCGCAGCATCTGGCGGAAGGCAGCGTGACGCAGGGGAAGCTAGCGAACGGGAGCGTGACTGCGGAGACCATCGCGAGCGGATCGATATCGAGCGAACATCTGCTGCCCGGTTCGGTGACGGGCGATAAGCTGGCCGAACGTTCCGTAACGGGCGATAAAATCGTGCCTGGCGCGGTTATCGGCAGCCATCTGGCAGCGGGAGCGATTGTCGGCGCGCACCTGAGCGTAGGCGCGGTGCACGCGACGGCTTTGGCCGACGGCAGCGTAACGCGCGACAAGCTGGATCCCGGCTTGCTGGCCGAACGGCCGATTCCGGAAGGGGCGGTCGGGACGGTCCAGCTCGTTGAGCGGGCCGTGACCGCCAATAAAATCGACAGGGCCGCGATTCGCGAGTCTCACCTGGCTGAAGGAAGCGTGGGCATGGCTGCGATCCGGGACGATGCCGTCACGGAACGTCACATTCAAGATTACGCCATCCCCGCCACAAAGCTCTCGTTCTCGCCCGTAACCGCTCCGGAAGGTTCCGGCGTCTTGCTGCAGCAGTTCGGAATTGCAAGCTTCATCTTCGACAATCTGGAAGAGCAGACGGAGATCATCGTGACGTTCGATGAAGCCTACGCCGATTCGAACTACGCCATGACCGTGACGTCGGATCAAGCGACGTGCTACGCTTCTCTGAAGCTGAAGACGCAGGAGTTCGCGATTATTGCCGTTACCCGCCATCGCATCGGTCCTTCGCCCAGCGGTACAGTGAACTGGATTGCGGCAGGCATGCGGGCATAGACGCAAGCGGTATGACTTGTCGATATATAGACCTTGCAAATGGCCGCCTGGTGCGCAGAACTTCTGCGTGCTCGGCGGCTTATTGCTGCTCCGGCGAAGACGGACAGCCGTACAAGTGCCGTTACGCGCTCGTCTCCGGTACATACAATGAGAAGGAAAAGGCCGATTGGCGGCAGCAACTTAGCCTATCGATGCATGCGTCCAGCTGCCTGCGACGGGTTGCTTGGCGACCGCTTCTCGTCGATCGGTGCCCGAATTTATCCGCAAAGGAGGCTCTTGCATGCCGACGGGAAGACGCAAAAAGGCAATCTCGCTGCGGACGGTTGCGGCGGTCAAGCGAGGGAGCCGAGCTTATCGGAAGGTTCGCAGGCGGAAGGGCACGCCGAATCGTGCCGCCAAGCCGAATTTGCGCAGGAATCCGGTTCGTACCCAGAATGTCTTGGAATCGGGCGGTACGCCGGTTGTATCCGTCATCATCCCCGTCATGAACGAGCGGAGGACGATCGCAGCCGTTATTCGCGAAGCAAGGCGCGTGCATCCTTCGACTGAGGTTATCGTTGTCGCCAACGGCTCGCAGGACGGATCGGCTGACATTGCTTCCCGCGCCGGCGCCAAGGTGTATGCGTACTCCGAGCCGCTGGGGCATGATGTCGGTCGCAGCATCGGCGCATCCAAAGCGCTCGGGAAAGTGCTGCTGTTCATTGACGGGGATATGGTCATCCGCGCCCGCGAGCTGAGACCCTTCGTCCGGGCGGTCGAATCCGGAACCGTTGACGTCGCGCTCAACGATTATGACGGACCGATCGGGAAGCTGCGCGTCCATGGCGTTGTCCTCGCCAAATTCGCCCTGAACGCGATGCTGCGGCGAATCGACCTCGGCGGCGCTTCGATGACGGCCGTGCCCCACGCGTTAAGCCGCCGCGGGCTTGAGACGATCGGAACGGAAGCACTGTCGGTGCCTCCGCTGGCACACGCGAAAGCTGCGAGCTTGGGGCTTACCGTCAGGCGGATTCGGCACGTGCCGGTAGGGGCATTGAACAAGCCGAGGCCGGGCCGTGAGCGCAAGCAATCGATCGAACCGCTCATCGTGGGCGATCATTTGGAGGCCGTGGAATGGCTCGTCAACAGGCACGGGATCAGGGGCGGCAATGAAGAGATACAGCGACAACGTGAGATTGTGAGGTGATCGAGACGTGGCAATCAAGCGTACGAGGCGTCCGGCAAGAGGACAGCGATCGCCCTATAAGCCGTCCAAGCGAGCCGCACCGCTTATGCGCAGACGGACACGGTCGACAGTACGGCCGGGCAAGCGGCAGAAGCAGTCCAAGGCTTCATCGGTCCAATCGTCTAGGTCGCGGCATCGAATGATGCCGCGCCAAGGGGCTAAGATTTCGAAGCCGGCCATGTCGCAAGAGCAACTGCCGGAACGGCTAAGCGCGGCCGCTATCGTGTCGGTCCGCAACGAAGAGAGCACGATCGCGGAAGTGATCCGGGAGCTGAAGCTGCTGCCGCTGAAAGAGATTATCGTCGTGATCAACGGCAGCACCGACGGGAGTTATCCTATCGCGAGCCGCATCGACGGCATCGTCATCGTACAATTCTCCGAGCCGCTCGGGCATGATGTCGGCCGAGCTGTTGGCGCGAAGATGACGCAGGCGGATATTCTGCTTTTCGTCGACGGCGATATCCCCATCCCTGCAAGTAAGCTCGCGCCTTTCCTAGCGGCAGTCCATCGTGGCGCAGACCTCGCGCTCAACGATATTACGCCGTTGCTCGGCCCGTTCAGCCGCTGGGATGACGTGTCGCGGGTCAAGGCGTTCTTGAACAGAAGCTTGGGAAGAGCCGAGCTTGGCGCAGCATCGATGACAGCCGTGCCGCATGCGATCTCGCGCCGAGCACTCGAGACGATCGGCGTCCGAACGCTCGTTGTCCCCCCTAAGGCGCAGGCTGTGGCCATGCGAAGCGGCTTACGGGTGGAGCTGTGCCGAGCGGTAGATGTCATGAATCGGAACAAGAGGCGCGAGAGCAATGAAGGCAAGGATAATCCGGTCGCGCGCATGATTGTCGGGGATCACATCGAAGCGCTGCAAGAAGCGATGAACAGCGGCGGTTCGCGGCTCGGCATGGTTGATGCCGTGAGACGGCGCGATGCAATAGGAGGGAGAGGCATATGAGCTTCAACTTGACGAGCATCATTGTTATTAAGAGCAGTCTGGCGCGGCTGCTCGGCTGCGTCGCATCCATCAGGCAATACACGGATCCACGTACGACCCCGTATGAGATCATCGCCGCTCTGGACGGCACCGACGACGGAACATCGGAATGGTGCGTCGGCGAACGGATTGCCTTCGTACGCTTAACGGGAAGCGAAGGATTCCCTGCTGCTTGCAATCGGGGCATGCGGATGGCGACGGGCGAGCAACTGCTCCTGCTGCACGATGATACGATCGTGACGCGGAATTGGCTGTCCAATCTGTTGACCGCGCTCCGCAGCTCGCCTGAGATCGGCATCGTCGGACCGATCGCGAATCGCGCGAGCGGCAGGCAGCGGGTCAACCGCCCTTTCGCGGATCTGGCGGAATTCCAGCGCAGCGCGGCGGAGACGAATCATTCCGATCCGGCGATGTGGGAGCCGTCGCTTCGAATCGCCGGGTTCTGCTTATTGCTTAAGCGAACCGTCTACGAGCGCGTGGGCGAACTGGACGAACGGTACGCCTCTGGATATTACGCGGATGACGATTATTGCTTCCGGACGTGGAGGCTCGGCTACGGCCTCAGGATCTGCAGGGATACTTATATCTATCATGAAGGCGGCGCCGGCTTCCGACCGTGTCATACGGCGGAGCCCCAGGAGCTGCTCCGCCGCAATCGTCGAATTTTCATCGATAAATGGGACGTCGACCCCGACTGGCATATCGAGCATAAGGAGGAATCGGGGTGAAAGCTGTTCTATTAGCCGGAGGAACCGGCACTCGGCTGCAACCGCTCACGAATCTGATGAATAAGCATCTGCTCCCTGTCGGCGACCGCCCGATGATCGATCATGCGATCGCGAAATTGAAGGAAGCCGGCATTACGGACATTATGCTGGTCACCGGCCGCTCTTCGGCAGGGCTGTTCACTTCCTATCTCGGCAGCGGCAAGGATGCGGAAGTCTCCTTGACTTATCGGATACAAGAGGAGGCGGGCGGGATCGCGCAGGCGCTCTCGCTGGCGGAGCCGTATATCGGCCAAGACGATAAATTCATCGTGCTGCTCGGGGACAACTTGTACGAAGAGCCGCTGCGCCCGCATATCGAAGCATTCCGCAGACAGCCGTCAGGCGCGCTAGTGCTCTTGAAACGGGTAGAGGATCCGGCCCGTTACGGCGTTCCGATCTTCGACCCGACCGGAAGGCGGATCGACCGTATCGAGGAGAAGCCGCTTCAACCGGCGAGCGATCTGTGCGTGACGGGGATCTACATGTACGGCTCCGACGTATTCGACCGGATCAAGCGCGTACGTCCTTCCTCGCGCGGCGAACTCGAAATTACGGATGTCAATAACGCTTATGCGGCAGACGGACAATTGGCGCACCGTATCCTGACGGGCTGGTGGACGGATGCAGGCACGTTCGATTCGCTTCACGAGGCGGCTATTCTGATGCGGGGAGGACATCGATGATGAGGCGATTAAGAGCGTCGGCTGCCGCCCGCAAGCTGCGCGGGGCAGCGGTCGAGCCGAAGGGGCGCAAGAAGCGGCGCAAGAAGGCCGATACGGGTCTCGCAGCGGTAAAGCGACGAAGGCTGAACAGGAGAAGGCTGAGGCGCCGGGCTGTGCGCGCCAATGGAGAGAACCGCACAGCGGCTTCCCTCATTCAGGAAGGAAGCGCCGAGCAGCAAGCGAAGGAAGGCTACGCACGCGGCTATGCGGACGGGCGATACGAAGGCGGCGAGCATCTGCTGGAGCAGGCGGCGCCTCCGGGGCTGATGCTGGCAGGCGTCGATCTTCGCCAAGTGATCGCGCTCGGCGTCGAGGCGCTGCGACCGACGCTCATCCCCGTTGTCGATGTCGATACGATATGGAACGAGATGGAGGATGCGATTCACGGCGGCAAGCCTTATTCGGTCGTAAGGCTGGGCGACGGTGAGCTGCTTGCGCTGGCGCATGATCTCGTGATCGATGCCGCCACGATCCGCAGGGAAGCGCCGTTCTTATCCTATGCAGGGATCGAGATACCGGACCATGCCTCGCGCGGCTCGCTCGCCGAAGCCGTTCTTCGCGCGAATGTGGTAGGCGTGCCCTCTTCGCGCAAGCCTTACTACCAGCCTCTCGTGGTTCCTGCCCTTAGCAGCCACGGCATCGATCTTCATGCGCTGCGGGTAACGGACTCTACCATTAATTACACCTTATATCTCTCGGGACTTCTCGCCCGGCTGCTGCATGGCAGGCGAATTCTCGCGATCGGGAACGAGGCGGCCGGCATGGCCGAGAGGCTGCGCGGCAGCGGGATAACCGTTGCAGGCATCATCACTCCGGTCAGAGGCTTCCCGGATATCGATCGCGTCATCGGGGAAGCGGGCGCAGCGTCTTTCGATATCGCGCTTGTCTCCGCGGGCATACCGGCGGTCGTGATCGCATCGCGCATCGCGTCGGAGCTGGGGAAGGTCGCGCTAGATTTTGGCCATATGGCCGATCAGATCGCGAAGGGTCAGGTACAGCTATAGACGAGTAATCCGGAAGGCTCGAATGGAGGTGAACGGGATGAAGGCTGCAGGTCAACACCGCCGTGCTCGCAGGCCGGGCAATCGGTCTAAGCGAAGCGTACGGCACAAGAGGAGCGTTCAAAGCAAGCCGAGCCGCCGCGCGGTAACCGGCAGCGAACGTTACGACGCCGGCTATACGGAGGGCTATCGGCAAGGCATGGAAGCAGGATGCGGCAGCTACGGCTCCGTCTTCGAAGGCACGAGTATCATCATTCCGACTTATAACCAAGCGGAATATCTCAGACAGTGCATCGATTCGATCGCTGATCATACCGACCTTCCCTATGAGATTATCGTCATCGACAACGCGTCTACGGACGGTACGGCCGACTACCTGGAGAGCGTGCGCGGCATCGTTCGGCATCGCATTCTGCCGACCAATCTCGGTTTCGCGGCGGCCGTGAACCGGGGGCTGATGATGGCGAAGGGAAGCACGGTCGTCCTGCTCAATAACGACACCCTCGTAACGGACCGGTGGCTGGACAATATGCTGCGCTGCCTGATGAGCGATGAGCGAATCGGCATGGTAGGCCCTGTCACGAACTATATCGGCGGCACGCAGCAGATCGACGTGCCCTACAAGTCCATGCAGGAGATGTTCGCCTACGCGAGCGAGCGCAATCAGTCGAATCCGTCCAGCTGGATGAAGACGGACAGATTGGTCGGCTTCTGCCTGCTGTTCCGCAGGGAATTGTGGGAGCGCACCGGTTATCTGGACGAAGGATTCCGATTCGGCAATTTCGAAGACGACGACTATAACGTCCGCGTGCGGCTCCAAGGGTATAGACTGGTCATCGCGCAGGATGCGTTCATCCACCACCATGGCAGCGTGAGCACGCGCGCGCTGGGCGATCGTCTGCAGGAAATATACGAAGGGAACGAGCGCTATTACGGCAGCAAATGGGGAAATCCGCACGCGCTGATTCATCGCGTCAAACAAGCGATGCGGCTAAGGAATCCCGAGGTGCCGCAGGATGAGGAAGCATTAACGGCATTCAGCGAGACGGACTTCTATCCGCAATTCGTCATCGTCCGAGGGATCGGCGACACGGCCTATTGGATCGCGAACGGCGAGCGAAGGCCGATCACGAGTCCCGTGCAAGCGCCGATCGTGCGGCTGTCCATGGTCGAGATTCGGCGCTGGCGGTTAGGGACGGAGATGTCGGGTGAAGAAGCGGACGCGGCATGGAGCAGGACCGGCATGGAGCCGGTTGAACAATCGGGCACCCTTGCCTATACGCCGGAAGGGAATCCGGTGTACTTGGAAGCGGGAGTCGTTCGCCCGTTTGCCTCGCCGATGGCATTGGAAGCGTGGGGAGCGTCGGCCAAGCCGGCCGTGCGGCTCACGTCCGAACAGCTCGCCGCACGTCAAGAGGGCTTGCCGATCATTGCGCCGATCCGACTGGAGCAAGCGCTATAAGAGCAAGGTGTCAGTAGCATGGCGCATCTGCCCGCATATGCTGTATACAGGTGGATAGGAGGGACATTCGAACATGCAGCAGCTGATCGACGAGGTGATCGAGCATTTATCGGTGTCGCACCAACAATTGGCCCGCATTCTGGAGGCAGAGCGTCATATCGCCGTTCGGATGGCGCAGATCGTCCAAGCGGTTCCGGATCAGCATCCGGACTTCGGCGGCTTCGACGGCCTGATGGACAGCGCGCAAGCCGTCGGCAAGAATCTCGTGGCGTACCTGAACGGGATTGCGGAATTGCAAGAGACGCTGGCCGAGCATCTGACCGTGATCGTCAAGGAGTTGGGCGGAGGCGAGAGCGAAGAATAGCGAGAGAGGTGCTCTTGCCGGAGAGACGGGATAGATAGGGAGATGAAAACGGCATGGATCGGGAAAAAGCTTACGTGCGCATGCTGGACGCAACCGCCAGAATGCAATGGAACGTTGCCATGATATTGGAAGCCAAAGCAGTCGAGGCGGAGAAAATGCGTACCTGGCTCATGAATCATGCTACAGCCGATGCATTCGTCGATCACGAAGGACAGCTCAAGGGCTCGATTCAAGTGCATGAGCAGGTGATTGAGACGTTGGAGGGCTTGACGAAGCTCGGGCAAGGATTGGCAGGCGTGCTTAAGGCCGCGCTTGGCACGAGCGAGGAGTCAGGCGGCGGACTCGGGGGCGGCATGTTCGGGGGCTCGTTCGAGATGGGTGACCAATAGCCATGAGCGGCCGGATTACGGAACGCGAGGCCAAGCTTGAATTGGTCGCGGCGGTAGCTCGAAGCCAGGCGGCGATTGCGCGGATGCTGGAGAGCATGGCAGACTTGAGTCGATTGTCGCCGTTCGAAGCTCGGGCGGTTACGGAAAATATCCGGCTGCTCGCGAACCTGCAGCGGTCGCTGACCGAATCGGCGGTTGGGATGCGATTGTGCGAGCGAAGAACGGGTCAGCCGGGCCGTCCTTGGCTGGCAACAGGAGCTCGGCTGCCAGATGAAGGCATGCACGTTGCGGCAGCGCGAACCGGGAGGGATAGCAAGTGAAACGACGAGTGAAGCCGACGGCAAGGAAGCGGCGATCGCCGGCGACAGGAAGAATGCTCAAGATTGCGGTGAAGAAAAAGACCGGCACATCGACCGTTCGCGGGACGAATAACGGTAAATCGAAGGGGCGGCGAATCGGCACGCCGGCGACGAAACGCCGCCGCAAGAGAACGTCCGCGGCCGCAGGGCTGCTGCGGCGGAGGCGAAAGAGGACTCGCGCCGCCGCGGCGTCTTACCGGCGCGGTTACCAAGAAGCGTATAACGAAGGCTACAATGCAGGCTTTGCCAAAGGTTTCGAAGATGGACACCAAGTTGCCTATGAGCAGCAGTAGCGGGTGAACCTGCACCGGCAATAGGCCTCCACGACTCGTGTAGACGAGGTGGAGGCTTATTCGGCGTTGCCGGTGCGAGAGCAGCCGACAAGAACGGTTGCGGACGTGCAGAAGCCCGTTTTTGCCGGCATGGCGGACAAGTGACCATATGCTGCTGCCCGTTGCGGCATATGTATGTAGGAGTACCGATCTGCTCAGCCGTGATTGTCGCGTTAGGCATGAGGATAAGAGAGGAGTGTTAGCCATGAACCATGCATTACGGCGTCGCAGGAAGCCGTTAAGCGCGAGGCCCTCGCGAAGCGCGTTCGTGCGGGGCAGAAGCGACGGCTATCGCGCCGGGTGGGAGGATGGCTATTGGCTGGGTCAGAGCGAGCGAACGATCAAGCTGGCGGATACGGGACCGCAGCCTGTCCGCCCGGTTCATGTCATGTATGTGCCGACAGGCAAGGGGTATCCGTACTCGCCCTTGGACGAGGCGATTGCAGCCACGCTGGGCACGCTGGTCGCGAGACTCACGATCGCGGATCGGCATGACAGCGTAGCTGCGCTCGCAGCCGAGCTGCGGCCGGACGTCGTTCTCGTACTAGACGGCATCCACTTCGATCCCGCGCAGGCAGACGCCGTCCGAGCGCTGGGCATTCGGATCGCGATCTGGTTCACGGACGACCCCTACTACACGGACCTAACGGCATCGCTATCCCTCCATTATGACGATGTGTTCACGCTGGAGCGGCGATGCGTCGAATTCTATCGGCAGGCCGGCTGCCCGCGCGTGTATCATCTGCCGCTCGGCGTGTACCCTGAGCACTATCGCCCTCGAAACGCAATGCCCGACAAGCGCAAAGAGATCAGCTTCGTCGGGTCGGCCTATTGGAATCGCGTGACCGTATTCGATCAGATCACCGCGTATCTGGCCAAGCGGAATACGCATATCTCGGGGATCTGGTGGGATCGGCTGCCGGGCTACCAGCAGTTGGCCGGGCGCATTGCGCTCAACAAGTGGATGGAGCCTGCCGAGACGGCAGAGACCTACAGCGGGGCTGCCATCGTGATCAACCTGCATCGCGCGCCGGATGACAGCTCGTTCAACAGCAACAGCAGAGGGATCGGCGCGATCTCGCCGAATCCCAGGACGTTCGAAATCGCGGCTTGCGCCACGCTGCAGTTGACGGATATCCGCGAGGAAATTGCCGCGTATTACACGCCTGGCGCAGAGATTGAGACCTATGCTTCGGCCGAGGAATTGGTGGAGAAGCTCGATTATTACTTGAGCCATGAAGAGGAACGCAGGGCCATTGCCCAGCGCGCCTTGCTGCGCACGATGCGCGAGCATACGTATGCGCACCGGCTAAGCGCGATGCTGGCCATGCTGTTCGATTAGGGATACGGGAGGTGGAATTGCAATGCCTGCTGCCAAACCAAGTCTATTCGCATTCTCTCATCTATGCAGTCCGGATTACGTGACGGGGGCGGAGAAGTCGCTGTTATTCATGCTGCGGGAGTTGCAGCCTTCTTACGATTGCACGTTGATTGTTCCCGGAGAAGGGGTAATCTCAGCCAAAGCGCGGGCGGCGGGGATGCAAGTGATCGTGCAGCCGCTGCCGCTCGTCTGGTCGATCTACTACGGTAAGGCTCTTCCGTACGATGAGCTGCGCGAAGCGTTGAAGGCGTCTTCCTGGCCGGCGCTCGTTCGGATGCTGGAGTCGCGCCGGCCGGATGCGGTGCTTGTCAGCACAGTCGTGCATCCTCTTCCCGCGCTTGCGGCGCGCGCCTTAGGCATACCGATTCTGTGGGCCGTGATGGAGACGATACAGGAGACGGCCTTCGCAGAGGCGGCAGCGGATTTCATCGGCGCGCATGCGGACCGGATCATCAGCCCCTCGGCTGCTTCGCTCCGTCCCTTCTATAAGCCTGAGCATCGCGAGAAGTCCGTTATTCTTCCGCCCTCTTGGCATATGGAGGAACTGGCGCCGACCGAGTGGGAAGTGAATCGAGGCAGCCTGCGCCGCCAGCTTGGCGTTGTGGACGGACAGCCGCTGATCGGCTACATGGCCGCTGCCATCTACGAGAACAAAGGCTTTCACCATTATATCGAGATGGCGATGCGGCTGGCAGATGTCTACCCGTCGGCTCGGTTCCTCGTCATCGGCAATGTTACGGATCCCCCATACTTCGAGCAGACACTGAATCAAGCGAGGAGCAGGGGCAGGCTCGAGCTGATCCGCTGGATCCGATTCGAAGAACGAATCGAGCGAATCATTCCCGCGATGGATGTGCTGGTCGTACCAAGCTTGGCGCCTGAGGGCTTCGGTATGGTTGCGCTTGAGGGAATGATTTTCGGCAAGGCCGTCGTGTCTTACGCATCCGGGGGATTGGCTGAGATTCATGAGGCAACCGGCAATGGCGCGTATGCCGTTCCGACCGGCGATATCGACGGACTTACCGAGCGCGTCGGACAATTGATCGCGAGCGGACAGCTTGAGGAGGTCGGGCTTCGCAACAGGCAGGCAGCCGCCGCATTCGGCATCGAGAGCTATCGGGAGCGGTTAGGACGCTTGCTGCAGCAGTTCCGGCCAGGCCCGGTCAAGCCGGTTAACCTGGTCAAAGGCGGATCGGCGACGATCTATCTATTCGAAGGCGGCGAGCTGCGGCCTTTCGTTACGGAGCGGGCATTCCTCGCGAGAGGCTGCCGGTTCGAGGATGTCAAGCATCTGCCGGACGAATGGATCGATGCAATGCCGCTCGGACAGCCCATCGGCCGACCGGCGCGCGTTAAGAGACGGATTCGAGGAAGGAAACGACGGCGTAGAGGCGCGGTTCGGAAGCTGCATCCGAGGCGCCGCAAAACAAGAAGACCGGCCAGTACGCAGAGAGGCAAGCGGAGGATGCGGCTGCGCAAGGCTGCGAAGAATCGCTTGCGAAGCCGATGGGAAGGACGGTGATATTGTCTGCGGATCGCTACGATTGCAGGAACGCGGGCTGAGCTCATTCGGCTCAGCCTGATTGTCCGCAAGCTGGACGCAATGGCCAGCAAGCACGTACTCATCCACATCGGTCAGCATGTGTCTCCCTACCTGAGCGATATCATCCTTGCGGATCTGGAACTTCGCCAGCCGGATTACCGGTTGAGCGCGGCAGGGATGAAAATCGGCGCGCAGTTATCCGCGATGTTCCGCAATGTCGAATCGATCTTGGAGCAGGAGAGGCCGAACCTGGTCCTCGTGCTTGGCGATTCGAACAGCGCGCTGTGCGCCATTCTTGCCGAGCGGATGGGCATCCCGGTCGCGCGCATGGGAGCCGGGAATCGAAGCCGCGATCGCAAGTCTCCGGAAGAGAAGAACAGGCGTGTCATCGACGCCGCTTCGACGATTCATATGGCGTACACGCCGAGCGGCAAGGCGAACTTGCTGGGTGAAGGCTGTCATGCCGAGCGGATTATGATGACGGGCAACCCGATCCGCGAAGTGATCGGACATCACAGAGCAAGAGTCGATAAGAGCAGCGTGCTTGAGCGCTTAGAGCTCGAACCCGGGGAGTATATGGTCGTCACCGCACACCATGCCGTGAATGTGGATGATCCCGAGAAGCTGGACGGCGTCCTCGGCGGATTGAATCGCGTCGCCGAGCAGTTCGGCAAGCGGCTGATCTTCAGCACGCACCCGTACACGCGCTCAAAACTGCTGCACGGCGGGATCCAGCGTCCGATACATGCATTGGTCGAATTCCACGAGCCATTCGGCTTCCATGACTTCGTGCGGCTCGAGCGGTCTGCGTCATGCGCCATTACGGACAGCGGATCGGTGCAGGAAGAATGCTGTCTGCTCGGCGTTCCGACCGTTACGATCCGAACGGCGACGGATCGTCCGGAGACGGTCGATTGCGGCAGCAGCGTCGTCTGCGGACCAGTGCCCGAGAAGATCGCGGACGCGGTGAAGGTCATGACTGCGATGCCGGCGAATGGTTGGCGGATACCGGCGGGATACGATCCGATAGACGTGTCGGATAAGGTCGTCAGTATGCTACTGACTCAACCTCCATTCCACTAGAAGGCCGGCTTGCGTCAGTCCGCCCCCGAAGCCGTACAAGAGCAGGTTGTCGCCGGACCGAAGGCGCCCGTCTTGGATAGCGGCATACATGGCAAGCGGGATGGATGCTGCCGATGTGTTGCCGCAATGCTCGATGCTCGTGAGCGTGGAAGCGAGCGAAATGCCCGTGCGCTCGCAGATCGCTTGCACGATGCGGACGTTGGCGCTGTGCGGCACGAACCAATCAATGTCGGAAGCGGTTAGCCCGCAAGCTCTTAACAGGTCGGAGACTCCCTCCGACACTTGCGATACCGCCCACTTGAACACCTCGCGTCCGTTCTGGACGATGCGATCGTTCATGTGAACGGCGTGTTCGCCGATCGCAGGGGCCAAGGCCGAACGATAGAGATGGTGCCCGGACGCTCCTTGCGTCGATACCGATGCCCCGAAGAACGCGCCGGATTCGCCGGGCTGCACGGCTTCGACGAGTACGGCCGCGGCGCCGTCGCCGAACAGGATGCAGGTCGTGCGGTCCGTATAGTCGGTCACCTTGGACAGCGACTCGGCGCCGATGACCAGAATTTTGCGGTGCAGGCCGGAGAGAATGAGTCCGTTCGCCGTCTGCAGCGCGGATACGAAGCCCGCGCATGCGGCCTGCATGTCGACGGCGCCGGCAGCTTGAATGCCGAAGGCAGCCTGCACGCGGGCCGATACGCTCGGGAAGACGGTGTCAGGCGTCGATGTCGCGGTCAGGATGTAATCGACGTCGGCGAGATCCGCTTGGTGGCGTTCGGCGAGGTCGCGGACCGCTGCGATGGCCAGATCGCTGCAGTACTCGTGCTCCGCAGCGATGCGGCGTTCGCGAATGCCGGTGCGTTGCACGATCCACTCGTCATTGGTGTCGACCATCCGCTCCAAGTCGGCATTCGTGAGGATGCGGTTCGGCAAATAAGCGCCGATCGCGGTAATAGCGGCTGTCGATTGCACGGGTCCGGATCTGAACATGGCAGGTCACGCTCCTTATTAGTACTTGGTTTTAGTAGTTGGTACTAAAATATCGCATAGCGGATGTGTTGTCAAGGTATTAATTATCATACCACCAGGGGGGGGGTGGGCTGGAGTGATTTATTCAATCGTAAGTCGAAAAACTGGCCAAAATCTGACATGAAGCGCTTTCTTTTCAGTTTTCAACAAGTTCCCTCCTTTAAACTGGTGAGTGTCGAAGGAGGTCGAATGATGCGTTTCAAAGCGATTGTCGCCCGAGTTACGAAGCTTTCGCCGGTTTCTGCAGCCGTTACAAAATTTTGAATATATTAGGGGGTTATTGTGATGAAGGTTTATCTGGTGTCCGTTCAATTCTTGTATGCGCTGTGTCTGTTGCCTTGGTTCTTGATCTAGGGGATTACATTGATGGGGTTCGCCAACGGCATCAACTGGTTCAGCACCGCGCTGACCGCAGGCATTACCTTGTATCCGGCAGCCGTGATCGTCTGCTCGATTATGGCTTGGCGGGCCCGGAACAAACGCAAGCGTACCGCGATTATCGTCAACTTGGTTCCGATGATCTGGATCCTCGCAGTCGGCGTGCCTTTCGCGGCGATCAATCTGTAAGCAGAGGGGGAGACGAAGATGAAACTTGTATGGAGAAGCGCAAGGCGCTGCGCGCTGGCCGCCATAGCGGCGATTGGCATCTGTCTCGGACTATTTACTCTTGGATCGGGCTATTCGCATGCGGCTACGAGCCAATGGGCTACGGTCGGCGGCGCCGGGTTGTCGGCTGGCAATATATATTCTGATTCGCTGTTCGTTTATAACGGCACGCCCTATGTCGCTTACGTCGAGGGCAATGTGAACACGGTCACCGTGAAGAGGTATAACGGGAGCAGCTGGGAGGCGGTAGGAAGCTCCATCACGCTGCCATCTTGGGCTACTGTCGTATCGCCATCGCTCTATGTGGACAACGGCATCCCTTATATCGCCTATCGGGATGGATCGATTGCCCCCCAGAAGATCGCGGTGCAGATGTTCAACGGGAGCAGCTGGGAGACGGTCGGCGACGCCGGCTTTTCGAGCGGTTTCGTAGATTTCATATCGATCGTGGTGGAGAACGGCACGCCTTATGTCGCCTTTAAGGATGGCGGGAATGCCAATAAAGCCTCGGTCATGAAATATAACGGAAGCGGCTGGGAATATGTCGGCGCAGCCGGACTGTCTGCAGGCGAGATCTACAGTACATCGTTAAAGTTTGATAACGGCATACCTTATGTCGCTTATACCGATGCCGTAAACGCGCTTAAAGCTACCGTGATGAAATATAACGGAAGCACATGGGAACCGGTAGGCGGAGGCGGATTATCGCCGGGCCGGGCCGATTATGTAGCGCTTAGTTTCCACGGGGGCATCCCATATGTCGCTTATGTGGATTATACGAACGGCGTGAAGGCCTCCATGCGGAAGTACAACGGAAACAGCTGGGAACAGGTGGGAGACGCCGGAATCTCAACGAGTACGGCCCAAGATCTTTCGATGAAGATCGATAACGGCGTCCCTTATGTCGCATTCAGGGATGGTGATTATGACGAAAAAGCGACAGTCATGAAGTTCAACGGAAGCGGATGGGAGACCGTTGGGAGCGCCGGATTCACGGCAGGATTGGTCAATAACTTGATGCTGGATGTGTACGCGGGGATCCCCTATGTGCTCTTTAAGGACGGCGCAAACGGCGACAAGGCTACGGTCATGAAAATGAAGTTCAGTGTGGCTTACGACGGGAACGGCAGTACGGGAGGAACCGTGCCGATTAGCGGCGAATATGACGACAACGCCGACGCCCCGGTATTGGGCAATACCGGGAACCTTGTGAAGACAGGCCATACGTTCGCGGGGTGGAATACGAAGCCGGACGGCAGTGGGACGACCTATGCGGTGGGAGGCACCGTCAACGTCGGGACAACCGGCGTGGTGCTGTATGCGAAGTGGACGGTGAGCAACTATGCGGTCACGTACGACGGCAACGGCGCCGAGTTCGGCGTCGCGCCTGCGTCCGGCAGCCATGCATACGACACCGCCATCACGCTGCCGGGCAATACCGGCGGACTGGCGAAGACGGGGCACACGTTCGCGGGCTGGAACACGGCGGCGGACGGCAGCGGGACGAGCTACCCCGCAGGCGGCGCGTATACGATCGGCGCGGCAGACGCAACGCTATACGCCAGGTGGACTGTGAACCCGTATGCGGTGACCTTCAACGGCAACGGGGGCACGCCGACGGCCGGCCAGTCGGTCGACTACGGCGGCACGGTGACGAAGCCGGCGGATCCGACGAAGACGGGTCATACGTTCGAGGGCTGGTATGCGGACGCAGGCTTGACGTCGGCTTACAATTTCGCAGCGCCGATGGGTGCGGCGAACATGACGCTGTACGCGATGTGGGCAGTGAACGACTACACGGTCACGTATGACGGCAACGGCAATGAAGAAGGCAACGCGCCTGCGTCCGGC
>JAEZCJ010000054.1 GCA_023433615.1 Bacillota bacterium
CCATCCCCAGGTAATAGTTCAAGGCAGGACGACACTTCGAGCAGCCCTCCGGGTTCGACCATTCCAGCACATTCATCACTTCCCGCGAGGAAGTCAACCGCATGCGCTGAATCGCTTCGACAACCTCGTCGCGCCCAAGCGTCGTACAGCCGCAGATCCCTTCCTGCGTCGTCTTGACGCCGTCTGCGCCAAGCACGTACGTCAATACATCCGCTATGAGCGGCTTACAGCCGCCGCAGGAGCCTGACGCCTTCGTGCAGGCTTTGATCTCGTTCACGCTTGAGCAGCCTTTCTCTTGAATTGCCTTCACGATCGTCCCCTTGGATACGCCGTTGCAGCCGCATACGATCTCATCGTCGCTCATCGCGGCGACCAGCTCTGCGCCGGATTTCGCCTTGCCTCCGCCTTCGCCGAGCAATACCGTCTTCTCTCGACCCGCGACGTCCTCTCCGCTTCGTATCATCGCGAACAAGCGCGAGGAGTCGCTAATGTCGCCGAACAGCACGGCGCCGATCACCTTGCCGTCTTGGATCACGGCTTTCTTGTAGACCCCTTCAAAATCATCCTGTACGCGCACGGCACGCGTCCCCGGTCCATCCGCATAGATGCCTGCGGAGAAGACGTCGACGCCCGATACTTTGAGCTTGGTCGAGACTACGGAGCCTTGATAGCCAGCAGTATCCACGCCGGCAAGCCGCTTCGCCAGCACGGCGCCTTGTTCATAGAGCGGCGCGACTAGCCCGTATGCAATGCCTCTGTGCTCCGCGCATTCGCCGACGGCGTACACATTCGAGACGTTCGTTTCGAGGAAGTCGTTCACGACGATCCCGCGATTTATTTCGATTCCGGAGCTCTTCGCCAGTGCGATATTCGGACGAATGCCGACGGCCATGACGACGAGATCGGCTTCCGCCTCAGAACCGTCCGTGAACCGTATGCCCGTTACGCGCTTCTTGCCAAGTATCGATTCGCTGTTCTTCTTGAGCAAGAATTTCATCCCTTGCCGTTCGAGCTCAGCTTGGAGAAGCGACGATGCCGTGCGGTCCAGCTGCAGATTCATCAAGTATTCGTTGATGTGAACGACCGATACGTCCATGTTCAGATTGAGCAGGCCGCGCGCGGCTTCCAGGCCGAGCAAGCCGCCGCCGATGACGACGGCTTTCTTATACGTCTTCGCCGTCTCCAGCATCGTCTCGCAATCCTTAATATCGCGGAATGCGATGACCCCTTCCTTGTTCGCGCCGGGAAGCGGCAGCATGAAGGGCAGCGAGCCCGTGGCAATGATCAATTCATCGTAAGCTGCGCTGACGCCCCCATCCGTGACGACCAGCTTGCGATCCGTATCGATCCGATTGACTGTATGACCCGTATGGAGCGTAATGTTGTTCTCTTCATACCACGACCAGTCGTTAATGACGATGTCTCTCATATCCGCGTCGCCTGCCAACACGGACGACAGAAGGATGCGATTATAGTTCGGATGAGGCTCGCTCCCGAATATCGTAATCTCGTATTTGTTCGGCGCAAGCTTGAGCAGCTGCTCGATACAACTCACGCCGGCCATGCCGTTCCCGATCAATACGATTTGTTTCTTCATGGTGGTCACGCTCCCATCACATGGTAAAATCATAACGCCTAATGTCATATTATTGTCGAGTTTACCTCATTTCCGCAATCAACCCATAATTCAATGTAAGGAAATATAACATTCAATATTCTCTAATGTACATCACAAGAACATACTTTTCAAGAAAAAAATACGAAACGAATGACCCATTCCTATGTTTTTCCGGTCAAATCGCGAAATATCATTCGAACACTAAACCTAATCGTTCGCTTTTTGATGCGCTTACATGGCGAATCGTTACGTCTGAACCGTTCACAATGCTCTCGTCTCTGCAACAGACGCACATTCATGTCATGTACTTTGACATCCAATTGCGGAATGATGCAATGCAAAAAAGCCTCATTGCCAAAGTGTCGATCAACACTTGGCAGTGAGGCTTTGGAGCCCGGGATTACTCCTTTATCTGACGCATTGCGCCTAATACGATGTTATAACCGTCCGGGTCTTGGATATGGGCATTCTTGAACTCCCAGATGCCGTGAGCGCCTACGAAAGGATCGATCGCGATAACGCCGCCTTTGCTGCGTACTTCTTCGACGTAATCATCGAGCTCTTGCCAGCCGATGTGGACGAAGGTATCCCAGCCGTAATCCGGTCCTTCCCACTCTGTCGGATAATTGGGCCGCTTCGCGGAGACGGGATTCGGCTTCACGTGCTCCGGCGAGACTGCCTGCTGCAAGATGAAGATCATATCGTCGCGTTCCGCGTGGCCCCAGTCGTCGACCTGACAGCCTAGCACATCTCGATAGTACGCTTGCGATGCCTGCAGATCCTTAACGAGACGAACTTGAATCGTTTTACCGAGAATCTTCTTCTGTTCGACTTGCACGGCTTCGGCTTGTTCGCTCACATTCATTCTCCTTAGAAATAGAATAATGACCTGGGATCTTGCTTATCTCCCATCTGCAGCCTATTATACCGCACACACGTTCGCATTGAAAGAATATTTTACCATATTGATCATTTTCATTATGCGATCCATTGCCGGACTCAAGAAGGACCGGAGAGCTTCGCTCACCAGTCCTTCTTGTTGTATCAAGGCTAGATTCATAGCTCCGATAACGTAACTTGGCTGCCTCCCGCGACCTCCACAATACGCCCATCTACGATTAACCATACGGATGCAACGCTGGGATTAGAGACAAAGTCGCACGAAGCGGAGAATTGCAAGCGTTGATACGCCTTCATATAATCCACGATCTCCATATTCGTCGCATACCAGATATCCGGCCGATTGCCGATCATGCGGCTGAATTGCTCGATCACCTCCCAGTTCTGATCGTTATCGAATTCGTAGCTATGTCCCCACACGTACATCATGTACAAGTACTGCTGTTTATGGAGTTCGATGAACGCCTGAGCCAGCTCGAGCAAATTGTCCTTGTGATGGCAAGTAGGCTTCCATTCGTGCAGGTCATCCGGCATGCCGAATTGTCCCGTACTATGCACGACTCGGGCATATTCGATGCCCAGATGCGGCAGCATCGTCTTGATCTGACTGTTATAGGAGCCGTTCGGGTAGGACATCCCTCTCACCGCGTAGCCTACGATTCGCTCCAGCCGTCTGCGATCCTCCATGATTTCCTCGACAAGCTGCTCCCTCGGACTTCTGGCAATCGTGGGATGCGTGACGGTATGTGCAGACACTTCATGCCCCTCATATAGCGCAGCAACTTCTTCTGCTCCGATGCGGTCTCCTTCTCCCAGCAAACCGGAATTCAAGTGGAAGGTTCCTCGAATTCGGTTCTGATTGAAGATGGATACGAGACGTCGATCCGCGGTGCGCCCGTCATCATAGCTCATGGTCAGTACTTTGTGCTTTCCTTCAGGGAACGCCAGCAATACCTTTGGCATAGCCATAAACACCTCATTCCTTCAGAATAGATACCTCTCCGCCGGGAAATAGCAGTACACGAAAATGGCTGTCGAATGCCTGCATTCAATGATAGGTTCTTAACTATAAGATCGCTTGCATACGGCCCGCCTGTCAAGTTCGCGACGAAGATGCAGTCATGCGCATGCAGTAGCGTTCTGCCTTCCGAAACGTATGCGGTCAACCATTGCACTTGATGCGGATAATAGCGAACATCCGATCGATTATCGGAATGGGCGAGCAGGCTCCATCCAGCCGCTTGGCAACACCTCGATATGCAGCAGATGAAGTGGCCGCAATCGCCTTCTTGCACATTCTTGCTTCGTTACGACTTCTTTATCGCATGTAACGCCAATGCGCGCCACAGCTGAATGAACACGTGTTTGCAATTGCGTCCGAATCAGGTATGATAACGTTATGCTACTCAACATGCATGCGATGCACAGAATCGCAAGGGGGATATGACGTGAACCATTATTCCGTAGGCTCTTGGTCGTTCCACGGGTTGTTCCATGCGGGCAAGATGAACTTATTCGGCTATCTCGAGACAATGAAGTATCGCTACCGGCTTCAACACGCAGACATCTGGAACGGCATGCTCCTCTCTACAGAAACGCCGTATATCCAATCGATCGCGGATACGCTGCAGGAAGAAGAG
The DNA here is from genome assembly GCA_023433615.1 of Bacillota bacterium. Taxonomy (GTDB): domain Bacteria; phylum Bacillota; class Bacilli; order Paenibacillales; family Paenibacillaceae; genus Paenibacillus_I. Next base: position 4,159 of record JAEZCJ010000054.1, read on the forward strand.
ATGAAGGTCGCTTGCCTAAGCGTGGATGCTGCCGACGTCTGGCATGACGATCCGGCCATCCGCGAACGCAGTCATGAACGTGCATTGACTTACCTAGCGATTGCGCGCAGCTGGGGAGTTGACACGCTTCGCATCGATATGGGCGTCAACACGATAAGCATGTCGGACGAGCAGCTCGAATTCCTCGCGAACCGCTATCGGCAATATGCGTCAATCGCGAGCGATTACGGTTTTCGCGTGGGACCGCAGACGCATCAGCTCGGTTCCCAATCGCCGGCTAATCTGCGCAGGCTGAATGATGCCGTGGCTTCGGACGCATTCGGTATCGTGCTTAACGTGAATCGATGGGAGGTCGACGGGGAGCGCGGCGACGAGATCGTTGCGCCGTTCACCATGCATGCGCAGTTCGATCGGGCTTTCGTGGACTTTACGGGGGCGCAGCTGCAGCAGAAGGTACAATTGCTGAAGGATAAAGGTTATGAGGGCTGTTGGTCATTGGAATACCGGGGCGGATCGAACGAGTATCTGGAGGTTGAGCATGATCTATTGACCATCCGGAGAGCGGTTCGACAAGCCTAGAAGGCATTGCATCGATGAACCCCGCCAGGCGGGATGGCCCGGCGGGGTTCATCGACGCAATGCCCCCATCCCCAATCGGTCGGTTATACAGCGAACAGCCATACGCGATGATCTTGTACGTCTGCCTCGGATACGGAGTCAGACGGATATCGTCGTAGCAGCAATCTCATCCAAGCATGTATGGCACACCATGCGATTCTTGAAGTCGATCAGTTGCTCGCGCTCCCGGCAGAATACGCAAGCGGAATCGATCGATTCCAGCTTAATGCGTCCATTAAGTTCGGATACGGCAATCGAATCTCCCTCGCCGATCGTCAGTAGCTGCCTGCACTCCATCGGCAGGCTGATGCGTCCAACTGCGTCCACTGTTCGAATGAAGCCTCCACGCAACCCACTCATCTCCTCTTATGCCATGATGACCTAAGTCTAGAGTAATCGGGACTGCCGCTCTACTTCCCTTGTGACTTCATACGGTTCATACTATGCCCCTTGTGACTAACTGCTTGATATCGAGCGTCCATATTGACATATTTTCCGCGAGAAGGGCAATACTACAAGCGCATTCCCTATGCCTCTCGAAGCGCGGAGGAACGACATGAACGGTAATCCTACTTCCGGTCCAACAACGCAAGAGAAACTGACCGATGACTTGAACGACAACCTGAATCGGCTAAAAACGGTTTTTACCTATCCGGACAGTCTCGCGCTGACCATTCGGCATTCGTATGTCCAGTCCATGAAGCTGAAAGCCGCCGTTCTTTATCTTGACGGCGCGGCCGACACGATGGTGATCGAGAAGCAGATCATGGAACCGCTGCATGCCATGAATGCGGTCCAACCGCAGCGGCACGACAAGGCAGCGGCTATGCTCGAGGAACTGTTAACGAGTACTTCCGGTACGGTTAAGTGTCGGTTCGCGGAGCTTACGCAGGATCTGCTGCATGGCTATACGATTGTCTTGATCGAGGGCGAAGACAACGGCTTATCCGTTCACACGCCGGGATTCATCTCGCGTTCGGTAACGGAGCCGCAGGTCGAGCATGTCTTGAAGGGACCGAAGGAAGCTTTCATCGAGTCCGCATCCGTGAACCGGTCGCTCATTCGCAAACAATTGAAGGACTCGCAGCTCGTGTCCGAGATCATGAAGGTCGGCAATCGGGCACTGAACGATATCACCGTCCTCTACATCAAGGATCTGGCAGACCCCGCGTTGATCGCGAAAGTCAAAAAACGCATTGCGCAGATCGAAGCCGACACCGTGCCGAATCTTGAAATATTGGAGCAGCATATCGAAGACCATCCTTACTCCTTGCTGCCGACTGTCATGCTGACCGAACGCCCTGACCGCGCATGCTCCTTTTTGATGGAAGGACATGTCGTGCTGTTAATGGAGAATTCGCCTACATCGCTCATTCTGCCCATTACGTTCTGGGCACTGTTCCATACGCCGGAAGATCAATATTTGCGCTGGGCGTACGGCAATTTCATTCGAATCATTCGAATCATGGCCATCTTCGTCGCGCTGCTGACGCCTTCGCTCTATATCGCGGTCAGTACGTTCCATGAAGAGATGCTGCCGACCGATCTGCTGCTCGCGATCGGTGCGACTAGGGAACGCGTCCCCTTCCCTGCCCTCATCGAAGTGCTGCTAATGGAAGCCGCATTCGAGCTGGTAAGAGAAGCCGCGATCCGCATTCCCACGATCATCGGGCCGACCATCGGCATCGTCGGAGCGCTCATTCTGGGACAAGCAGCGGTCGAGGCGAATCTGGTTAGTCCGATTCTTGTCATTATCGTCGCCATGACAGGGATCTCATCCTACACGATCCCGGAGCTTAGCTTTAACTTTGCGGTACGCATCCTTCGGTTCGTCATCCTGTTCGCTGCCGCGTTCATGGGATTCTTCGGAATCGCGCTGACATTTACGACATTCTTGGCCTATCTGGTGTCGTTCACTTCGTTCGGCGTGCCGTTCGTTGCGCCGCTGTCTCCGCATGATCGTTCGTCCAGGGACTTGATTATTAGGCCGCCGGTCTGGAAGCAATGGCTCCGCCCGTTCGTTACGAATCCGCAGGATAAACAGCGCAAGAACAAACCGAAGGGAAAATCTTAGCATGCCTACTCGTGCTGACGGCAAGATCGGTGTCAGGGAATACGCTTCCATTCTCCTTCTATCCGTCGGCTTGCGGATGGCCGATAGTACGCCGTCAATCTACTTCCAACTCGGATACAGCGCGGCGTGGGTAATCCCGCTAGCCTCCTGCTTGCTTATGGGCGTATCCTTCATGGTCATGTTGTCGCTCCTGAAGAAGTACAAGGACAAGGGACTGATTGAACTCACGTTCGCGTTGACCGGCAGGTTCGGCGGTACGGTCATCGGATTCACGTTGTTTCTGCTTATGCTTCTGTTTACCGTCGTCAGTGCCCGCAACTATACGGATATCCTCAATATGATGGTATTCCAACTGACGCCGCTGCCCGCGCTCCTCTTGATGCTGCTCGGAGCGTCTCTCTATGTAGCAAGCCGCGGCATCGAGACGATCGGCAGGACGGCGTGGATCGTCATCCCGTACATCGAAGTCGCGGTAATCGCGCTTATCGCCTTTGTCTGGGAGGAAATCGAGTGGTACCATCTTTTCCCGATCGCAGGGCCCGGTCTGCACAAGCTGCTCCTCGACAGCGTGCGCTACAGCTCATTCTTCGGGGAGATCATCCTGTTCGCCGCCTTCTTCCCGCTTCTGCGGTCGTACAAGTCTTATCGCTTGGCCTCCTATATCGGGTTCGGCATATCTTGCATCAAAATTTGCGTCATGCTAACCGTTTTCGTAGCCGTATACGACTATCCTGCCGTCAAAAATCTTGAATTCCCGTTCCAGCAGTTGACCCGGTCCGCTTCCATCGGCGGCATCGTTACCCATATCGAATCGGTCTTCTTGGCGTTCTGGCTCATTTCGACCGTCATCCATTTCGCGATCTATCTGTTCCTGCTGGTCACGCTGCTCGGGCAGCTGCTGCATCTTCAGCCGATCAGCAAATTGCTGGCACCGCTGGCCGGACTCATCCTGCTGCTCGCAATGCTGCCGACTAATCTCACCTTGATCCGTCCGTACTGGGACAAGGTACATGCATTCGGATCAATCGTGTTCCTTGCGCTTCCCTTTGTGCTCTGGAGCGCAGATCGGATGAAGAGGTGGTTCAAGGTATGAAGCGAATATCCAGCCTCGCGTTAATCGGTTTCTTGATGCTCATGCTTGCCGGATGCTGGGACAAGCTCGAGCTCGAAGAACAAGCCTTCGTAGTCGTGCTCGGTCTCGACAAGGCTCCCGACAATCTGGTCTCCGTAACGTTCCAGATCGCCAATCCGCAGGTCGGCTCCAGTGATAAAGGGGCGGCCGAGAACGAACCTCCAAGCGATATCATCACCATCACGGCACCCGATGTGTTGTCGGCCAAGGAATTGGCAAACAGCATCATCACGAGGACGATCAGCTTCGCGCACCTAAGGACCGTGATTATCAGTCAGGAATTCGCCGAGCACAGCAGCTTTCATCACATTATCGGCGCTTCGGTCCGCGACCCGGAGATGCGCCGCGAGATTCATATGCTCGTATCCAAGGAGAAGGCGGCTCAATTCATCCATAAGAACAAATCGAAGCTGGAGACGCGTCCGCATAAGTACTATCAATTCATGCAGGAACGCTGGCGGGATACCGGCTTCGTCCCCAATTCGACGCTGAATCGCTATTTCCAGCGAATCGGGGAAGATACGTTGTACTTGGCGATATATGCCACCACGTCCCATCAGAAGGATAAGGTGAACCAAGGCGAGGATGAGGATGACTACCGCGCTGGCGAGATTCCTGCGAAGAGCGGCGACCCGGCACAGATTATGGGTTCCGCCATATTCAGATCGGGCACGATGCGAGGCATATTGACAGGCGAAGAGACGCGCTTAGCGCTGCTCCTGAGGCGCAAAGAAATATCGGACTTCATTACCTCGACCCCGGACCCCTTGAACGACCGTTACCGGGTGACGGTACGGTTGTTCAAGAAAGGCAATACCCGCATCAAGATGAATCTTCGTCAAGATCCGATTGCCATCGAAGCGACCATACCGATGCGCGTTCAAGTGCTCTCGATCCCGAGCTTGGTCGATTATCGATCCAACACGCATAATCAGCGGATCCTGCAGGAAGCACTGATGGAGCGATTGCAGAGCCGGAGCGAGAAGCTGGTAACGAAGCTTCAGCAAGTCTACCACGGCGAGCCTTTCCTATGGCATCTACACGCGCGAAGGAAATTTTGGACGCTTCAGCAGTATGAACGGTACGATTGGCCCAAGCACTACCGGAATGCGCGCGTCCGGATCGTGTACGAGCTTGAGATTCAGAGCTTCGGCAAACAGGCATCCACGCCTAACATCTATTACCGATCGGAGGAATGAACGCGAATGTCATGGGTGTTGATCGGCCTGTCCGCCTGGCTGACATGGACCACGTTCAAGCTGGCTAAGGCCGCATGGAAGGATAATAGAGGCGCCGGCGCAGTCATCGCGCTCATGTCCGCCCTCTATCTGCCCCTCTCCTTCTACTTGCATTTAAGGTAATCCGTTCGGACGGCGGACGGCTTATAGACGCTTGCGCGCGCAAGCGTCTGTTAGCAGTTGGTACGATTAGACAGCCGAAGTTGCATTCGGCTCATCCGTCTCCGGCAGACGTTCTGATGATTGCGTCCTGTTGGAATACAGCGTGGATAAACCGTTATTGATCGCACGCGCCAGCACGTAAAAGACGAGCATCGATAAGGCGTCGAGGATGCAAGAGATCAGGAGGAGCGTGTCTAGCGATTCGGAATAGGACGCGCCGTTCACCAAACGGTTCATGGCATTGCCGATGAAGATGACGCAGTAGAGCGGCACGATCAGACGTTGGATACGACGCGCTTCGGGGTGAATCTCTTGTCTGGCATAGAAATACCCGCTGATCGTGGAGAACGTGCTGCCGATGCCCCAGATCTGAATCAGCGGCAGCATTCGGACGATCGCCCCTGCCGTCCGGATCGGGTAATCCATGAATTGCTGGCGCAGCGCAGCGTGGACCTTGACGATCCAGATCAAGAACAACACGACGCAGATATAGTATAAAATCATGCCGAATGTGCTGATTGCCGTATCGAACGTCGAGAGATAGCGAAGATAGAAATCATAAGAGCCTGCGTATACCACCGTAAATCCGGCAACCAGCACGAACAATGCCAGACCGATTCCGAGCAGCAGCTGCAGCACGCGTCCGATCTGCTGCGATGGATAATGGGTCATTGTCTATTCCTCCTTCGATGATGAGCGCTTCATAAGATAATCGATTGCTTCTTCGAGCGAAGCTACCGGTACGATCTCCATGGCAAGCGCTCTTGCCTGCTTTACGCGCGACGCTTCCGCTTCATTGCTCTCCTCGCCGTACCAATCGTAATCGGCCGGTATGAAGAAGATGTCCGCATGTCCGGCATAGGCTCCGGCAAGCTTCTGCTCGATCGCTCCGACGGACCACACGTCTCCGGCTTCGTCAATGGCGCCCGTACCGGCAATCGTGGCTCCCAGCATGCGCGAGAAGTTCATGCCGTGCTTCTCCTCGTATAAGCCGATAGCCAGCATGAGGCCCATGGAATCCCCGTGATAATCGTCCAGCTCCGCTAGAATCGTCTGCACGCGATCGCCGTCGTCATCTTCTGTCCCTCCCGCTTCTTCCGAATCCGCGCTTGCCGCCACCGCGCCGACCGCGCCTTCGACCGCGCTTGCGATCGACCAGGTTTCTTCGAAGCTCTCCTCGTATGTCTCGAGCATATCCGGCTCGATCGGGTGGAAGACGACGCCTTCGTCGCTGTAGGCGTTCGCAACCCAGAATCGCTCGACGGCATTGCGGACGATACCGCTCTTCACGATCGTATAATGCACGCTGCCATCGATGCCGATGTCCGAGATCGGAATAATCTCGCCTTCAAGCTCGTACTCCGCCGGACGCGGCACCATGACGAGCAGCGTGCCGATCAGCGGAATCAACAGCAATCCAAGCACGATGAAGGTCTCTCTACTCATGCGCGGCTTCCTGCGTACGTAGTCCTGTTCAACCATGCTGTCTGTCCTTCCTAACTCAGGTTTTCTCCAGTATAGTCGTTCATTCGCCATTAATCTTTAGGAGATTATGTTGGAATATGTCGAATCGTGAAATTTCGATGCGATCGCTTCTCTAGTCCTTCCCGTCTAGCGCATGGAAGATCGTGACAATTGTAATGACATGCCGTAACTTGGCACGGACAACCGGTTGACGATACGATTACGCAAGAATGCTACGTTACGTATTGAATTATCATCCATTCACGTCTGGGAGGAATCGTTGTGTGGCAGCCCTTATTAGGCGGCGAACTGAGGCGCAAGGCTCTGCAATGCGCCGGCGAGATTGCCGAGGATCTCGTCCGCTGCCTGCCGCGCATGCAGGACGATACATTGGGTATCGACAGTGCACGGATGGCAGTCTATCTGCATTATCATGCGCGATCCATGCCGGGGCATCTTGCGAAGCTCCCGATCCGGCAACTGCTCGACGACAGCATGACCGCGCTTGAGACGCGGCCGATGCTCCCCGCTCTGCACGGCGGCTTCGTCGGGATCGCATGGGCCATGGCTCATCTAGCAGACTATTGGATGCAGCCGGGCAGCGGCGACCCGATGGAAGAGATCGATGAGACGCTGCTAGAGGCTCTGACCGCGGCGCGTTGGGACGGAGACTACGACTTGATCAACGGACTCTCTGGAATCGGCGTCTACGCGCTGGAGAGGCTGCCGGGCAAGGCAGCCTCGGCGCTCGCAGCTGCCGTAGTCCGACAATTGGAGGACCGTTGCGAAAGCTCCGAGGCAGGTATCGCTTGGTTCACTGCCCCGGACTTGATGCGCGGTACGGCGAGACAGGAATCGCCGCTTGGCGCGTATAACCTCGGCATGGCGCATGGCATGCCTGGCGTGATCGGCTTCCTCGGCGGCGCATTGGCAGCCGGCATCTTGCCCGAGCAGACCGAGCGGCTGCTGCGCGGCACCTTTGCCTGGATGCTTGCGCAACTGCAGCCGGCCAAAGCGCCGTCGCGCTTCTATCGCTGCATCGGACCGGGCATCGATCCGGTTCCCGCAAGAACGGGCTGGTGCTACGGCGATCCCGGCGTCGCGATCGCGCTCGAGAATGCGGCGAGGCTGGCCGGCGTTCCCGCATGGTCATCCGAAGCCCGTGCCATTGCGAGATCGGCTGCCGAACGCACGCTTGAAGAAAGCGGCGTTGTCGACGCCAGCTTCTGTCACGGCGCCGCAGGCCTGGTGCAGATCTTCAATCGGCTGCAGCATTCCGCGCGAGACCCGGTGCTTGCGGCTGCGGCTCGCCGCTGGGTCGCCGAACTGATCGGCATGCGTCGAATCGGCGAACCGTACGGCGGCTTCCCGATGCGAGTCATCGGCGAAGACGGCCGGGCAGGCTGGGAAGCCAACGCAGACATGCTCGACGGCGCGGCAGGCGTTGGCCTGACGCTGCTGGCAGCCGCGACCGCGGTCGAGCCGCATTGGGACCGCCTGTTCATGCTGTCCACGGCGGTCGGCCGTCCTTGAACCGAAGCCGTGAAGCAAGCACTGAACCATTAGGAGAGGAGGTGATTCGATTGGAGAAGACAATGACGAAGAAGCTGTCCCTGCACAAGGAGACGGTGAAAGTACTGAGCGACAAACAGCTGAAAGACGCCGTAGGCGGACGCTACCGCTCGCAGAACATCACTTGCGACACGACATATTCCACTTGCGCCAAGTCTTGCTGCTAGGTTTGAACTGCAATCATCTGTCAGGCAGGGCTGCCCACGAAGCCCTGCCTTTTCCCACATGAAGGAGATGCCGAATCCATGACGAGCGAATATCGAGCCGGACACGACCGGCATTCCTATATCCCCTCTGGCTTCTTCATGCTTCGCACCCCACTCCTCCCTTTCGATGCCTACGCGGGGTGGGCAGAACGTGCCGAAGCGGCTGCAGCTGCATCGGGAGCCGATCGGCAAGACAGGCCGATGTCGGAACGCATAAGGGACGCATTGCGGCAGCAGCTTCGCGCCGTGATCGAGGAGCCTGTCGTTCAAGAAGCGCTCTATCTCGCCAGTCCTGCGCTGCATGCAGAACTGCCGCATTGGCGGCAGCATCCGGACAGCGAGCGCGGCCGTTCCGTCGAGCTGTCGCTGATCCGCTACTTCGCGCGAATGGCCGGCCGGGCAACGCCGTTCGGCCTGTTTGCGGGCTGGACGACAGGACGGATCGGCGAGGCATCCGATCTACGAATCGGCGATCTCGCCGCGATTCGCCGGCGCACGAGGCTGGATGCCGGTTACTTGAACGAGCTGTGCGAATCCGTCGCCACGCATCCGGACATCCGCAAGCATGCGCGCTATTATCCGAACTCGAGCCGATATGAAGCGGCAGGCATGCTGCGTTACGCCGAGACCTCTCGTTCCGTGGACGGCCGACGTTACAGCCTTGTCCAAGTCATGCCTGAGCCCTATCTCGTCGATCTCCTCGACCATGCCCGTACGGGCGTTCGCTACGAGGGGCTTCAAGCTTACTTGCGTGAATTGCTCCCGGACGTCGAAGCTGATGAAGCGGCCGAATACCTCGACGAATTGATCGGCAGCCAACTGCTTGTCTCCGAGCTGTCGCCGATCGTGTCGGGCAATGACCATCTGCAAGAGCTCATTCAGCAGTTCACCGCCATCACGCCGGCACAGGCATGGGGAAGGCAGCTACTCCGCATCAGCGATGCGCTGCAGCTGTTGGATGAGCGGGGAGTCGGCCTGCAGCCGGAACGCTATCGCGACATTGCGGAACAACTGGCCGCCCTCCCTGCCGAATTGCCGGCCACTTCCATCTTTCAGGTCGATATGAGCAAGCCATCCTCCACAACCGCGCTTGGATCGGCTGCGATCGATTCGATTATGGCCGGCATCGAAGCGCTGCGGCATCTCATCCGGCCTGCGCCCAAGACCGCGTTAAGCGAGTTCCGGGAGCGATATGCCGCCCGTTACGGCGACTGCGAGATGCCGCTCGCCGAGGTGCTGGACGAAGAGCTCGGCATCGGCTTCGCATTCGGTCCCGACAGCGGCCGAGACGCTTGGCATGATCCGTCCCCGCTGCTCGAAGGGTTGCACGGAGACGCTGCCGGGATCGGGGTCGAAACGGCGGCGTGGACCGAGCTCGACGCGCTGCTGCTTCGCAAGCTGGTTGCCTGCATGTCAGACGAACAGTCTGATCGGGGCCGGCAGCTGGAACTGCTTCCGGCGGATCTTGCGAGCCTGCAGGCCAGTCCGGCCGTGCTTGCCGACGCATTCGCGGCCATGGTCTCCATCTCGGCGAACGATCCCGCATGCACGCATAGCAGCATCTTGCTGCATGCCGTCATGGGACCGTCCGGCGCAAGAATGCTCGGCCGCTTCTGCCATGCCGATCCCGAGCTTGAGCAAGGCGTAATAGCCCATCTTCGCCAAGAGGAGCAACTTCGTCCCGAAGCGGTCTTCGCGGAGATCGTCCACCTGCCTGAGGGCAGAATGGGCAACATTATCGCGCGCCCTCGGCTGCGCGACCATGAGATCGGTTTTCTATGCCGCTCGACGGTGTCGGACGACAAGCATATTACGCTTGCCGATCTGCTGGTCTCCGTCCAAGGCGACCGGATTCGGCTTCGCTCCCGCCGGTTGGGCCGCGAGGTCATTCCGCGCATGTCCAATGCGCTGACGTACCAAGGACGCGGACTCGCCGTCTACCGCTTCCTGGGCGAGCTTCAGGGCCAGAACGTTACCGGCGGACTGCGCTTCGAATGGGGCCCGTTCGCTGTCCTGCCGTATCTGCCGCGCGTGGTCTGCGGCCGAATCGTGCTCGCTCGTGCCCGGTGGACTCTGCCGGTGGACGAGGTTCGAACGCTGGCCCGACGCGATGGCGAATCGCGCTTCCTTGCCGTCCAAGAATGGCGTGCGCGGCGCGGCATTCCGCGATACGTCGTGCTGACCGAGTTCGATCACGAGCTGCCGGTCGATCTCGACAATCGGCTCAGCGTGGATGCCTTCATCGAACTGGCGAAGAGCCGCGTCAATAACGGCAGTCATCCATCCGGCAATGACGGCCCTCCTGTGCTGCTCATGGAACAATTCCCAGAGCCGTCCTCGCTTCCGGTGAAAGGACCAGGCGGACGTTACATGAATGAGCTGATCATTCCTTTTGCAAGGAAGCCCGCTCCGACACCGCAGCCTGCCGTAACGCAATCGACCTATCCGTCTCCTGCCTATAGCGATAACGACATCCTCGGCACGAAGTCGGTCTCCCATCCCCCGGGATCGGAATGGCTGTACGCGAAGCTGTATGCTTCTCCTGCAGTGCAGAACCAATTGCTCGCGGCGCTGCGGCGCGACGTCATCGATCCCGGCGTTCGCAGCGGCGCCGTGGATCGTTGGTTCTTCATTCGGTACGGCGATCCCGACCTTCACCTTAGGATTCGGCTGCACGGAGAGCCGCAAGCGCTGCTGCAAGAGGTGCTTCCGCTGCTCCATGCGGCACTGCAGCCCTGGATCACGGACCGGCGTCTCGCAAGATGGCAGCTCGACGCTTACGAACCGGAGACGATGCGATACGGCGGTCCGTCCGGCCTGCCGCTAGCCGAGCGCATCTTCCACGCGGACAGCGAAGCCGTCGCGGGAATCATGGAGCTGTACGGCGGCAGCGCCGGTCTGGACGCGCATTGGCGGCTTGCAATGGCAGGCGTTCATATGCTGCTGGACAGCCTTGGCCTCGATGACAATGCGAAGCGAACGTTGATCGCGGAATATCGCGATGCCTATCACGCGGAGTTCCGCAGCGGACGAAACTTTCGCAAATCGGTCAGCAGCCGTTTCCGGCACGAAAGCAACGAGCTGGAGGCGTTGCTCCGAGACGGGCTGCCGGACAGCCATCCGCTGCAGCCGGGGCTAGCGCTGCTGCGGGAACGAACCGTGCGGCTAAAACCGATCGCCGACGCGCTGGCGGCATTGGATGCTGACCCTGCCTCTGTCGTGTCGGTTAAGCAGCTTGCCCCAAGCTTCATTCACATGCACGTGAACAGGATGATTCGTTCCGCGCAGCGCGAGCATGAGCATGTATTGTACGACATGCTGTCCTTGCTCTACGACAGGCTCTACTACAAGGAGAGACGCGCGCCATGAGGCTGCTCCGTACGCGCGTCCCCGTTATTAGGCAGATGGAGATGGCCGATTGCGGCGCGGCATGCTTGGCGATGGTGCTGGGCTATTACGGCAAGCATGTCCCGCTCGATGAAGTGCGCGAGATCGCGGGAGGCGGCCGCGACGGCGTAGACGCCGCGGCGATGCTGCAGGCCGCGCGGCGCTTCGGTCTCGAAGGCTACGGCGCGCTATATGAAGCAGCTGACCTGCCGAACCTTCGCAAAGGAATGATCCTGCATTGGAATCACGACCATTTTGTCGTATTCGATCATGCTTCGCGCCGCGGGGTATGGATCGTTGATCCTGCATGGGGCAGACGGCTCATCCCTCCTGCGCAATTCGCCGACAGCTTCACGGGTATCGCCTTGGCGCTTGCGCCTGGCGACCATTTCGAGCGTACGCCGCGGCCGCGGCAGAGCTACGGATGGCTCCTTCCATTCCTGCGCGGTCGGCGAGGTCTGATCGTCCGCATCATGGCCGCTTCGCTCTTCATTCAGCTGTTCACGCTTGGGCTCCCGGTTCTGACAGGCTTATTGGTAGACCGCGTCCTGCCGAGCCGCGACTACGAGCTGCTCGGCATCATCGGAGCGGGACTGGCCGCGACGGCAGCGTTCCAGTTCATCGCTTCTCTGACCCGCTCCCGCTTGCTGCTCGGACTGAGGAGCAAGCTGGACGAAGCGATGCGTACGGCCGTACTGGAGCGGTTAGTGTCCCTGCCTTATGCCTTCTTCCAAGCGAGAAGCGCCGGCGATCTCCTGAACCGGGTAACGAGCAGCTCGCTTATCTGGTCGCTGCTGTCCGTCGGTGCCGTCTCCGCATTGCTGGACGGCACTTGGGTGATCCTGTATCTGATCATCCTTATGGCTGCCGATCCGACGTTCGGCTTGCTGGCGCTCAGTCTCGGTGCGCTGCAGACGCTCGTATTCGCGCTCTCTCGCAGACGCTATGGGGTATTGACCGGGGAGAGCATCGAGATCGAATCCCGCGGCCAGAGCTATCTCGTACAGATGCTGGCGGGAATCGAGACGCTGAAGGCGACCGGCACGGCGAGGCATGCCGTCGCCCATTGGAAGGGCTTGTTCGCCGACGAGCTGCAGATCAGTCTCAAGCGCGGCAAGCTCGAAGCTTATATTCTGTCCTTGCAGGGAGCCATTGCGGTCGCCTCGCCGCTCATCCTTCTCTTCGCCGGCGGCATTGCCGTAATGGCAGACCGGTTAAGCCTAGGCAGCATGCTTGCGCTATGCGCATTGTCCAATAGCTTCCTAGGCCCCCTGTCCGCGCTCATGACCAATTTGCTCGAACTGCAGCAGTCGGGCAGCTACCTGGAGCGGATCCGCGACGTGCTAAGCCGCTCGCCCGAGCAGCCTGCGCCATCGCTCACCTTACGGAACGATGCGCACGGGGAAGATAAGACTGCCGAGCTCGTCCGCCTTCAAGGCGGACTTCGGCTGCGCAATGTCAGCTTCCGTTATAACCCGCATGCGCCGCTGGTCGTGCAAGACGTATCCGCGTACATGGCACCCGGACAGTTCATCGCGATCGTCGGCCGATCGGGCTCCGGCAAGTCGACGATCGCCAATCTCTTGCTCGGGCTGCATCTGCCTACTGACGGCCGAATCGAGCTGGACGGCCGAGACTTGGCATCGCTTCCTCTCGAGTCCGTTCGCAGGCAATTCGGCGTCGTTCCGCAGCATCCGTATCTGTTCGCCGGCACGATTCGCAGCAATATCGCGCTGTCCGATCCGGAAGCGCCGCTCGAGGCCGTCATGCAGGCGGCGCAAGCTGCCCATATTCACGATGAGATCATGGCGATGCCGCTCCGCTACGAGACGATGCTGGCCGAAGGCGGATCGTCGATCTCCGGAGGCCAGCGTCAGCGAGTCGCGCTCGCACGTGCGCTGCTGCACCGTCCGGCAGTCCTGCTGATGGACGAGGCAACCAGCGCGCTCGACACGGTGACGGAGGCGCGGGTTCAGCGCATGCTCGCCGAGCTGCGATGCACGCGAATCGTCATCGCGCAGCGCATCAGCACCGTAACCGATGCCGACCTGATCCTCGTCATGGAGCAAGGCCGCCTCGTGGAGCGCGGTACCCATGCCGAGCTCATGGCCCGTCGCGGCCGCTATGCCGAGCTCGTGCAAGCGCAGGCGATCTGACTATACAGAAGACTCGTTGCTTGGCCAATCGCGCCGTTACTTCTATGGTGTGTGCTAACGGAACCCTGCGACGCTAATCGCTCGTATTCGCTTCACGGATAGAAGCGTCCATTCCGACGATTGGATAGCATTAAGCTATCCGCATCGCACAGATCTCCAAGCATTGGATAGATCCGATGTGCTCGTCGTATCTGAGGCGTTGATGCGCTACCCTCGCTACGGTGTCGGAAGTTGCCCTTGTCGACGGGGATGCGACTGCAGACTGTACTTGCAGAAGTGCTTGCATGTAAGCGATCAATCTTCCAATTCGGATATGCCTGCTTACAGCAGACGCCCGTCGCGCGAGTGGTACTGCAAGTCGGAAATGCCGAATATAAGGGAGGTTAAATGGCAGCTGCAATCGAATAGCTCGCACGAATTCGGCGATTCCGAATTAGCGCAAGTCGTTCGTAATCGACGCCTCACGCAATTCGGCAAATCGTGCATGCAGCTCGCTGTTCCACACCTTTCTTCATATCGACACGCTATTGAGTTCCACTAGCTGTGAGGTTGATAGCCGGCACGCCTCATCGCATCTCGCGCTGAGAGCTGCGCGATGTGCCGCAGAATGAACAATACGTGCTTGCTACGCTGCCTGACAGATTGAAAAAAGGTGTCCCTCAGTCATCTTACAATGACTTTGGGACACCACCGTTCGCGTGTGTGTCACTCATTTCCAAACGACCGATTGTCGGCGCGAAAATTCGCGATCACGGCTGATCACAACCGGTCCTGCATGACGCGGGATTGCTCGACCTCCTCCGGTATCGCCCGGTTCATCGAAGGAACCCGCCTCGGCTGATGGGCTAGCGTCTCGTCCGAGTAGACGGCGATATGCACGCTCCCCCTGCCCGCTCCGGCTCGGATGAGCACAGGCACGTCATAACCGTTCTTGAAGACGAAGTCCGGACCGTACCAGCTAACCGTGGCATCGCGTCCGGGACGCACATACGTCACGTTCCTGCTGTGCGAATAGCGCTGCACGATCTTGAGCCCCGCACGGTCGACGGCATTGAATAGCGTGGAGGATACTTGGCAGATGCCGCCGCCTACCCCTTCCGATAATTCGCCTCTGACGATGACCGGCGCATTCAAGTACCCCTTCTCCTTCGTGCGCTTGCCGACGACGCCGTTGAACGAGAACGATTCGCCCGGGAAGATGACGGCGTTGTCGATCGCTTCCGCGGCCAGGGCGATATTGTGGGAACGATTCTTGTTCCTCGGATTGTAATAAGTCGTATATTGGCCGATAACCTTCTCCGATATTTGCTGCAGCAGTTCGCTGTCCACGCGCGGGTAGATCGCTCTTGTCGGCACCAGTAGATCCGACTGCGCCGGCTCCCCGATCCGTTCATAGAACATGGACAGGAAACGCTCCTCATCGAGCCCTCTCCCATTCGCCTCCTGCACGATCGCCCGCTGCGCATTCCACGCCGCATTGCGCGGCGGCTCATATACGCCCTTCTTCAGCCGTTCGGTCAGCGCGCTCAGCTTGTCGCTGTCCACCAGCGTCGTGCCAGGCAGCAAATATTCCGACCGATGCACCGTAAGCTCTGCATCCGGCAGCCGCAGCGTCAACGCATCCGGCTGCGGAGCAGGCACCGATGCGAGCAGCAGGCCGGCAATTAGCAGCGGCTTCAGCATGCCGCTGCACCTCGGCCGCTCGCTAGTTCAGTTGTATGCCATCGATCTTCCAAGGCTCCCCGATCCCTTCCCTTGTATAATGGAACACCATCTTGCGATCATGCTTCGTCCCGCTGCTGCCGAATATATTCACGCGAATCGGAATCGACAGCACGAGCCCATCATTCGCGTCATCCCCCAGCACCGGATCGGGCGACACGCGGCGAATGGCGCTGATCGCCGCAAAATCCCGTTCGATATGGGGCTTCGCCGCGCTCCTGCCGCGGAACAGCGCAGCAGCGATCTCCGAGTCCTGCTGGTTAATGGCCGTCAGGTACAGATCGGCCAGCGCTCCGGGAGAGGCGTTGCTAACGTACCTGCGAAGCCGGCCGGCAGCCTTATGGATCATGACCTGATGATCAGGGTCGACTTGACCGGATCCGTGCGTGCGGCTGCCGAGGAAGTGGATGCAAAAATGCCCGCTGAACCCGTTGCCCGGTATGCCGTCGCCGCCGTGCGGCATGCCATGCATCGAGGCAGCGAGCACATGCTCGTCCTTGCGTACCAAAATCGCCCTGCGCTTCCAGGTCCAGCGGCCGCCGTAGATTCGCTTCATGACGGCCGTATCTTGCCGAGTCATGGGCTGCACGTCGGCATGCGTGCTTCCCGCCCGCCTTTGGGCGCGGAATTGCAGCCCCGTCTCCAGGTCGACGACCGTGAAGATTCCTTTCATGGCGATGACTTGTTTGCCTTCTTCCCATGTCGCCAGCGTCCCGTAATAACGGGAAGACGCATCCCGAATGGCAGCGGCTAGCTCTCGCCTTGCCTCATAGTCCGGACGGATGAGCTTGGATGACGCAGGGTCGTATAGCTGATAAGATTCGTCGATCCAGTACGTTCGCCCCCCGACCGTGAGATAGCGATCTGTGACGGGATCTATTGCAGCCGGAAGCGACGGACTGCTGCCTGGCAGGTCCCTCCATCGTTCGGATAGTGCGAAATGGACTTCATGTTGCGAATTCGGCGATGTCCGAATCGTCATTCTGGCCGGTTCGGACGTCTGCGGATCGGCGGCTGCCCCGTTCGAGATTGCAACGGCCAGACTGCAGAACAGCACGATTCCCATTCGATACCTGCTCATCGCTATTCCCCCGCACACCTTGGTTTGTGATAACTAACAGGCTTCCACTGAGTTGGCGAATATATGCATGTCACCGGCCCGGCAGTCTATTGCGGATTTACCGGCAGTCCCGGCACGGTGCTATCAGCGTCAACATATTGTATGGGGACTGCTAGGAAACATAGAGAAGGAGAGGTTAGGGATGATTGACGTCATCATTCCGGCGATCGATAAGGATCTGGCGACGCTGCCTTATGTCATTGACAGCATTCGTACCTATGTCATGCATCGGATCGGGCGCATCTATATCGTGTCGCCGAACAGCAGCCGCATTCGCAAGCTATGCAGGCGGAAGCATTGCGTCTACGTCAACGAGAAGCGCGTGCTGCCGATTACCAAGCATCATATCCGCTATCGCTCGAAACGCTGGGATCGCTCCGGCTGGCTCTACCAGCAGCTGCTTAAGCTGAGCGGCGATACGATCAGCAAGCGTGACTTTCTCGTCGTAGACGCCGATACCGTGTTCATTCGTCCGCATGCTTTTCGCGCGGGCGGGAAACGGATCTTCTACTGCCGCGATTGGACGCAGCCCGAGTATTACCGGACGTATCGCAAGCTGATGGCTAAGCAGCCTACGGCACCCCGATCGCTCGTGACGCACTACATGCTGTTCGAACGCGCCAAGCTGAAGCAGCTGAAACGAACCATTGAGCGTCGGCACGGCCGAAGCTGGTATGCCGCAATCATGCGCTCGATCGACCGCACGAAGCAGTTCGGTTTCTCGGAATTCGAGACCTACGGGAATTATGTGTACGGGCTCGACAGGAACAAGACAGTACTGCGGTCCGCGCGAAACAAGAGTCTGCCGCTCTCGCCCGCACGGTTGACCGGCGCCAGGAAGCGCAGGCTTGCCAAGATCTACCGTTCGGTCTCCTATCACAAGCGTCGGATATACCGGAGGTAAAATAAGTCAGCAAAAGGAGGGAGCGGCTTGCTTCATATCGTGCTCATGTCGGGAGGTACGGGATCGAGGCTGTGGCCGCTGTCGAGCGGCGTACGGACCAAAGCGTTCCTTCAACTGCTCGCCTCGCCCGATGGACGCAAGGAATCGATGCTTCAACGCGTGTATCGACAGCTTGAAGCCGCCGGGTTGCTGGCGTCGACGCACATCGTCACGCACAGCAGCCTGAGCGAAATCACTCACAGTCAGCTAGGCGGAGCGGCGCGCATCATCGAAGAGCCTTTCCGCCGGGGAACGCTGCACGCCATTCTGCTGGCAGCGGCGTATTTGAAAGATCGTGCCGGAGCAGCCAATGACGATGATGTCTGCGTGCTGCCCGTCGATCTGTTCGCCGATGACGACTTATTCGCTATCGTCCGGGAACTGCCCGGCATGCTGCGCCGATCGCAAGCCGCGCTCGGACTGATCGGCGCGGCGCCCGATCATCCGTCTGAGCAATACGGCTACATTGTATCCCGTCCGGATGGCGAAGAACGTTATGCCCGAATTGTCCGGTTCGTCGAGAAGCCGCCTTCCGAGCAGGCAAGGCAACTGATCGAACAAGGCGGCATGTGGAATTGCGGCGTGTTCGCCTTCCGGCTCGACGTAATGCTGGCCAAGTTCGCGGAGATTGACCTGCCGATTGCCTATGACAAGCTGCTGGCCGGCTATGCCGAACTTGCCGAGGCCAGCTTCGACCGCGAGATCGCGGAACGCATCGACAGCGCGATCGTCGTGCCCTACCACGGACGATGGCGCGACCTCGGGACATGGTCTACGCTGACGGAGCGTCTGGATCGGCAAGTGATCGGCCTCGGGTCCGTAGACGAGCGGTCCCAAGGCACGCATATCGTGAATGAGCTCGCTATTCCGATCCATGTCATTGCGTGCACGAACCTGATCATCGCGGCAGGTCCGAACGGCATTCTGGTCGCCGACAAGGACGCCAGCCATGCCGTGAAGGAGCTCCTCCGGCAGAAGCCGTCCGAATAGGAACTTCCTTAACTGGTCATAGTTAACAATAGAACCGTTACGAGAGGAGCTGGGACCATGCTATGGAGACGACGGAGTATGGCTTCATCGCGGCGCATGTCTATGAAGACGCGGCCGGAGTCGCCTAAGCACCCCGTTCCGAACAAACAGGTCGAGCAGTTGGAACAGCTTGAGCTCTCCGGCAGCATCGCGGATGTGGATAAGATTTTATCGGTTCTCGGACAGAACGACGATTTGACCGTCCGAAGATTCGAGGTGTTCGATCGGACGCCGGCCGTCATCCTCTATTTCTCCGCGCTGACCGACCAGAAGATGGTGAACGATCAGATCATACGCGCGTTCATGATGCCGCCTGCCGAGTTTGACGCTTCGCGAATCGACCAAGCGCGGCTGCAGAACGTACTCATGAACGCGACGGTGTACTTCGGTGATACGGAGCTTGAGGCGAAGCTCTGCAAGCTGGTCGATGCACTCGTGCAAGGCCGCTCGATCGTGATCGTTGACGGATTGCGCCAAGCGTTCGTATTCGGTTCCAAGCAGGTCGAGAAGCGCTCGATCGAACAGCCTTCGACCGAACAGACGATCCAGGGGCCGCGGGAAGGGTTCGTAGAGCTGATCAACACGAATCTGGGGCTGCTGCGCTACAGACTTCCGACAGCCGACCTATGCGTGAAGATGATGCAGATCGGACGGATCACGAAGTCTAGAGTCGCCGTCTGTTATTTGCAAGGAACCGTCAATCCCGCGCTTGTCGAAGAAGTGAATAATCGCTTGTCTGCCATCGACATTGACGGGATCATGGATTCGGGCTATCTGGAACAGCTGATCGAGGATAACCATATCTCTCCGTTTCCTCAGATCCAGACGACGGAGAAGCCGGATCGCGCCGTCGCGAATCTGCTCGAAGGTCGAGTCGTCATACTCGTTGACGGCTCCCCTTTTGCGTTGATCGCGCCATCGGTATTCGTGCAATTCTATCAAGCATCGGAGGATTATTCCTCCCGCTTCCTGCAGGGCAGTTTCTCTCGGTTGGCTCGCGTGCTTGCGCTTGTCTTCTCGCTCATTACGCCTTCCCTGTACGTGTCGATCATCTCGTTCAATCCAGAGCTTATCCCGACGGAATTCGCCGTTGCAGTCGCGGGCGGACGAGCAGGCGTGCCCTTCCCTTCCGTCGTGGAAGTGCTCATCATGGAGATCGCGATGGAGGTGCTGCGGGAGGCTACGATTCGTCTGCCGCAGCAGGTTGGCGGCGCACTGTCCATCGTCGGCGTGCTCGTCATTGGACAAGCTGCCGTCGAAGCCGGCTTCGTCAGTCCGATCACGGTCGTCGTCATTGCGCTCACGACGATCGGATCGTTCGCGACGCCCGCGTACAATGCCGCCTTCGCGCTTCGGATGCTGCGCTTCCCGCTCATCCTGATGGCCGGCGCATTCGGCTTGTACGGCGTCGTAATCGGGCTTATCATAATCGGCAACCATGCCTTGTCGCTCAAGTCGTTCGGCGTTCCTTATCTTAGCCCTGCCGTTCCCGGCAATTGGCAAGGCATGAAGGATCTGCTCATCCGAGCGCCGCTATGGCTCCTGCGAGAACGCCCTTCGATTCTGCATACGCAGAACGCCAAGCGCGTAGGCGACTCAACGGCGGAAGCCATCAAGCAAGCACCCAGCAATACATTGGACCCGTTGACGGTCGGCAATCAGAGGTGGGATCCGAATGGAGAGCAACAGACAGATCACGATGATCCAAGCGGCGGCCATTCTCGTTAGCACCATCATCGGCGTAGGCGTGCTGGCACTGCCGTTATTCACGGTCAAGGCCGCGAACTCCGGCGCCACGTTGGTGACCCTTGCCGCGATCCTGGTCGCCTATGCCGGGCTGCTGATCGTGACGAAGCTTGGCCTGCGTTTTCCCGGACAATCGTTCGTCCGCTATAGCGAGGCTATTATCGGCCGGATCCCCGCCGCTATCGGCACCGGCCTGATCATTCTGTTCTTTGCCGTGTTAACGGCGCTCGCAGCCCGCGAGTTCGGCGCGGTCGTCGTCACGAGCGTCCTCCGGGAGACGCCGCTGGAGGTCACCGTAATCGTGATGCTGCTGCTTGCGGCCGTATCCACTCGCAACGACATGCAGACGTTCGCTTACATTCATCTGTTCTATACGCCGTTCATTCTTGCGCCGTGCCTCCTCATCGTCACGTTGTCGCTTAAGAATGCCGATACGCTCTATTTGCAGCCCATCTACGGCAATTCGCCGCCGGACATTGCAGGCGGCATCCTGACCATCGCCGCACTGTTCCAAGGCTCGTTCATCATGGCGCTCGTCATACCCTACATGCGGCATCCGCGGAAGGCGGTACCTGCCGGGATCTGGGGCATGCTCATCGCCGGCGGACTATATTTCATGATCGTGGTGGCGACCGTGACCGTATTCGGACCGGAGGAAGTCAAAAATTTGATCTGGCCGACGCTTGAGCTGGCCAAGACGACATCATTGCCGGCGAACATTCTTGAGCGGATGGATGCGGCATTCTTGTCGATCTGGGTAACGGCCGTGTTCACGACGCTATTCTCCAGCTATTACCTCACGATTCATTTTTTGAGTCAGCTGCTGCGTCTGCGAGATCATAAAATGTTTTCTTGGTTTCTGGCGCCCTTTGTTTTCCTGCTCGCCATGCTGCCTGCAAACATCGTCGTTCTCTATGAAATCATCGTGCTCGTAGGTCGAATCGGCCTTATCCTTACGATCGGTTATCCGCTGCTCCTGCTGCTTGTCGCCGCCATACGCAAAGTGAAGGGATGATTCGTCCGATGCTTATCGCCGCGCACGTCCGACTTCGTCGCTGCTTGCTGCTGGTCATGCTGCCGCTGCTGCTCACCGGCTGCTGGGATCGGCGCGAAATCGAGGAAAGAGCCGTCATATTGGCGATCTCCGTAGACCTGGCTAAGCCTGGGGATGTCAGTAAGGAGAGCGATGTCGCGCACCTCAGGAAAGTGTTCCCTACGCCGGAACAGCCGCTAATCCGCATCGCGGCCCAGATCGCGGTTCCGGGTCGCATTCCGCTCGGTCCGGGCGATGGCGGCGGCGGCAATACGAAGCCTGTGTGGGTGTTGGAGGCCGTCGGCCATACGATCGACGATGCGGTCATGACGATGCAGCAGCAAGTGTCCGATCCGCTGTTCTACGGACACCTGCGAGTTATCGTCGTCTCCGAGGCGGTCGCGCGCAGCGGCATGAACAGCCTGAACGACTATCTGCGCCGGCATCCCGAAGTGCGCAGACTCGCATGGATGGCTGTCACGAAGGGAAATGCGGCCTCCTTCATGAAGACTGCGCCCGAGCTGGAGCGGGTTCCGGCCCTCTATCTGCTCTCGATGTTCGACCATGCTGTCGAGATGGGCAAATATCCGAATGAATTCGTCGGCAAGTTCTGGAGCAAGATGTCCAGTCTCGGGAGGGAGCCGAATCTCCCCTATCTGAAGGCGCTTAAGGACGGCAACATCGAAATCTCCGGCCTTGCCTACTTCAAGGGCGAATATCTGGCAGGCGTAACGAAGCCGCTCGAAATCGGCTCCTACATGGCCATCACGGGAGAGAAGAAAGGCGGTTACTCCGCGTATGCGGCCTTGTCCGGCACGAACACGACGGTCATGTTCAAGTCGACCTCGCGGCAAGCGCGCCGAGCGATCGCATTCAAGGACGGCAGGCCGCTCGCCAAGGTCCACATTTCGATCGAAGGGGATATCCAAGAGAAGTCGCTCGTAGACGCCACTCCGCTCGATCATGGCTACATTCTCGAGAAGCTGCAGGTCGAGCTGCAGGAAGATGCCAAACGGAGCTATGAACAGCTCATTCATGATACGCAAAAGGCGGGCTCCGATATTTTCGGATTCGGCGAATTGATTCGCGCGAAACACCCCTCCTATTGGAATCGCAATATCAAGACGAAGGAAGCTTGGCAGGAACAATATAAGGAGCTGGCAACTGAGGTAACGTGCGATATCAATATACGCAGGATCGGGATGAAAGCGAAATAATGGTTACAGGGAGGATTCGAGGCATGCTGACCATCACATCGGCCGGGTATAACAACTACACCGTGCTTCTGTTCCTATTAAGCGGCTGGATGATTCTGCGCTTCGATAAGAAGCGTTACCGCATGGCGAACATGAAGAAGGAGATGAAGGCTGCGGCCGTAATCGGCTGGGGCAATGTGGCACTGGGCATTCTGGGATTCACGGGGTACAAAGTAGCGGCCATGCTGCTGCAATGAATCGGATCGTCGGGATGCGGGATACTGGAACTCGCGATCCCGACGGTCCTTCTGCTCATACTTTGAGCGAGGCGTGCTTGAGCGCCGAAGTCTCGACCTGTACCGTCGCGTGCTGGATGCCGTACTCTTCCTCCAAGCAAGTGATCGCCTGCTGCAGAATCGATTGGCTGTCGGCCGAATCCTCGACCAGGAGATGGCAGCTCAGCGAATCCAAACCGGATGAGATCGTCCAGATATGCAGGTCATGCACGTCGCGTACGCCCGTTATGCGTTCGAGCGAACGCTTCACTTGCACGGCATCGATCGCATGCGGCGTACCCTCCATGAGGATATGGACAGCCGTCTTCATGACATGCCATGCGCCGCGGAGGATGAGAAGCGCGACGATCACGCTGATGATCGGGTCTGCGATATACCAGTCGAAGGCATACATCAGCACGCCTGCCAGGATCGCCCCGACCGAACCGAGCGCATCGCCGAGTACATGCAGATACGCGCTCCGCACGTTCAGGTTATCCTTCACATCCCCCATCCGCATCAAGAACCAAGCGCTCGCCAGGTTCGCCAGCAGTCCGATGCCGGCAATCAGCATCATCGTTCCGCCGGCCACCGCCGGCGGGTCCATGACGCGTTCGGCCGCCTCCCATACGATGAAGCCGGCGATCGCGAACAGCGTCGCTCCGTTCACCAATGCAGCCAGCACCTCGAATCGGGCGAAGCCGAACGATCGCTTCGCGGAAGGAGGCTTGGCAGCGAACCAGATCGCGAACAAGCTGAGCGCCAAGGCTGCGGCATCGCTCAGCATATGGCCCGAATCCGACAGCAGCGCCAAGCTGTTCGTCACGAGGCCGCCGACGAATTCCAAGACCATGATGCCTGCCGTGATCGAGAACGCGATCGTCAACCCTGCCTTGTTGTTCGGCATATGGGCATGATGATGGCCGTGACCGTGGCTATGACCGTGGCTATGACCGTGGCTATGACCGTGGCTGTGCTCGTGACTGTGACCGTGGCTGTGCTCGTGCTCGTGACCGTGGCTGTGCTCGTGTTCATGTTCGTTATGATTGTGGTCGTGCTTGCTTGAAGAATGGCTCATGGTATGCGCCTCCGCTTGGAGTGATCTATTAACATATGAATATATGCTCATATGTAATATTAACGAATCGCCACCGTTATTGCAATACCTTTCGATAAGCTGCTTCATTCTATGCGCGTTGCACGCAAAAGCACCTGTCGGCAGCGGCTTGCGCTGTCGGACAGGTGCCCGATGCGATACGCGATCAGTTATGTGTCAGATGCTCCAGCGTCAGCACGAAAATCTGCGCGACGTGCTCATCATCCAAAGAATAGTATACCGTCTTCCCGACCTTGCGCCGTTTCACGATCCGCAGGTTCCGCAGAAAGCGCAGCTGGTGCGACACCGCCGACTGCCCCATGCCGAGCACGACCGTCAGATCATGCACGCACAGCTCGCTGAGATGAAGCGCGTGAATGATTCGGACGCGAGTCGGATCGCCTAACGCCTTGAATAAGTCGGCTAGATCTGCGGCAGTCGAATCCGAGACCAATCCGTTCCGAACTGCCGGAATATCGGCGGTCGTTCCTTCGCAAGCTTCTTCGCATACGGTATCCGGTTGGATGCGGTCCACTGCTCTCTCCCCCTCTATGCTTCACATGTGAATGATACCATATCCTGCGAGCGCTTGCCTATTCCGCCATCCTTGGTCTAGGACGAACAGCCATCCGCATAAGATCTAGACACGGAGGAGGTGGAATCAGATGCGATTCACGGTCCAGTATATCCCTCTTCGCAAGATTAGACCTGGCGAGTCCGCAGGCATGACTTCGCGGCTGCGCAAGCTTCGCGGCCTCATGTGGGACAGCTTGCATCTGCTCGTCGTGCGCAGGAATCGCAAGGATGGGAGCTACAAGCTGTTGATCGGACGCTCTAGATACGATTATCTAGTAACCCACACGAAGAAAATTGCCGCACCTTGCTTGGTTGACGAGTCTCCCGCTCGATCGCGAATCCGGGCTTACGGGACGCGGCTGCGTCGATTCATTCGGCATGCCCCGTCAATGGCGATCATTCGGACGTTCATGCGCGCAGAACCCCGATTCCGTCGGCTCACGCGCCGTCAGCAGCTTCAAGTTCTGCTGCTGGCCGTCCAATATCGCGATACCGTCGTCGCGACGATGATCGCCAAAGTCGACCAGATGAACAAAGAGACTGCATAAGCAGTCTCTTCATCGGTAACCTCTCTGCTGCCGGCGTCCTCGGTCAGTCGGACGATCATGGCGTTGGCGTTCCGTGCGTTCGATCTGCACGATCTCGCCGCCGTGAACCGTAATGTTGATTGAACCATATGCGAGGCTTTGCAGTTGTTGTTCGACCACGCGCTTCAACAGCGCCGCGTCCCATTCGATCGGCTTGGACATGCTGTTCGGGGGGGGGGGGGGGGGGG
>JAEZCJ010000088.1 GCA_023433615.1 Bacillota bacterium
GATCTACACGAACGAAGAAGGTGTAGTGCCAACGAGCGCGGATACGGATATCGAGGGCGTAACGCTAATGAAGGACGGCGAGGCTATAGACGGTTATGCGCTGGGCACGCCGATCCGGGACAACGGCAGTTATGTGCTTACGGTAACGGACGCCGGCGGCCATAGTACCACGGTGAGCTTCACGATCGCCGTTCCGTTGGCTGCTGTGGAGGTTGCGTTCGTACCCGGTTCGATTGAATCCGTAGAGCGTGAGCTTGTTATGCAGATTCGCATCGAGAATCGGGCAGAGGCGATCGATGATGTGGTGCAAGGCATCCGTCTGAACGTCCCTGGCGCGGATAGGGATGAATTGACAGGGTGGGACGGATACGGGTACGTGAATCTGACCAGGGTCGGCGAGAGCGACGACTTTGTGGGGTATTTTCCATCCACGTACGATTGGGGAACGCAAGAATTCGTCATCGAGCCGTACCGCTTGGATAGCGGGGCGACGCGCGATGTGGATTTCAGTGTGCAGCTTGGCGCGTTCACAGAGCCGAAGACGGTAAAAGTCCGATTCTGGATCGCGGAGGCCTCGCAGCCTGACGAGGACAATGCCTTGTACGGAACGGAGGAGTTGACCCTTCCGCTGGAGGCCAACCATGCGCCGATTACCGACCTGGAGGTCGTGGAGACGACGGGTCGCACCGTTACCCTGCGATCCACGTTCCCTGAGGGGGCGTACGGGTTCAGCGTGGGTTACGGATTTCGGGCTCCGGATGCGAACGGCAGTTGGGAATACGGCGCGAATCCGGGATTGGACGACATCCGCATCGACGAACAGACAGGGAAGGCGGAGCTCACATTAACCCTGCCTCATGCAGGTTACACCTACCAACTGCAAATGGAGGTATTCGGCGGCAAGCATGACGGTCCATCCAATATCGTGTCTGTTGACCTGTATCCGCAAATCGATGGGGTTGAAGACGGCGCGACATACGAGGAATCGAAGAGCCCGTCCGCGCTTGGCGATTATGATACCGTACTGCTGACGAGGGACGGGGGGGAAGTGCCGGGATATGCATTGGACACGCCAATCGAGGCGAACGGCGATTACGTGCTGTCCGTGCAGGACGGGGCACAGCGCTCGACCGTGCGGTTCCGTGTGGCGATACCCGTCCCGGCGCCCGTCGTTACGGGTATCATGAACGGTATGACCTATAAAGCGGCGGTCACGCCGAACAGCACCGACGATAATATTGTCGAGACGATCCTGACGAAGGACGGCAGTCCCATCCCCGGCTATGCGCTCGGCACGCCGATCTCCGCCAATGGCATGTACGAGCTGACAGTGAAGAATGGCGCAGGAAAAGAGACGGCAATCGCCTTTACCGTCGCGATCTCGCCCGTGCAGTTGTCAATCATCGATCATTCCTACGAGATTGCGACGGGCGAAATCAAGGTGCGCGTCAGGCTGCATAACACGGGCGACGCGACGATCAGGACTGCTGCTACAGGGGTACAAGTCACGATGCCGGAAGCCGATCGGGTCAATGTCGTGTATTCCGGCGGCAGGGCGGGGTTGGGTTTTGCATACATGTATGCAGCCGACGAATCGGACAAGGATACATTAATCGTAATGGATGAGGATTATTACAGGCTGGCTGCCGGTACAGACACGATATTGACGTATTCCATTTCAATCGGCAACCGAACGGCTCCTAGCCAGGCTGAGATGGTGTTCTGGGTAGGCGATTATTCGCAGCCGGGCCGGCAAGACGCATTCAGCGAGACGCTCCCGATCGTCATCGATATGCCCGCCAATTATATTGGCATACTCGACATTGCGGCCAATGGAGTGACCGATCGGTCGGCGAAGATCGAGGCGCAATACCCGAGCGGCATGATCGCCGCATGGGTGCATTATGACAAGGTTGAGGACAACGTAACGATTTGGAGTGCTTACAATTCCGTTCACCTGACAGATATCCCGCCTGACGCGAACGGGAGGTTCTCGACGTCGGTTACGTTCAATGAGCCCGGGGAAACGTATTACGTCCGCTTGCGGATTCGGGAGGGCATGTACCGAGGCTTCTCGCAAGTCATCGTCGTTGACCTCGCTCCGGCTCTGCAGAACGTCGCGAACGGTGCCGTATACGAGACGGAAGTGAGCCCTGCTTCGACTAACGCCGACATTGCGTCTGTCCTCCTCATTAAGGATGGCACCGAGGTGCCCGGCTATAGCTTGGGCGATTCGATCGTCGAGAACGGGGCGTACGTGCTGACGGTCACCGACGCTGGCGGCCGCAGCACGACGGTTGCGTTCGCCGTCGCAATTGCCTAGCTCCAAACAAATCAGGTTTGTTAATCAGTGAAGCGGTCGATCAGGGGTTCCTGACCGACCGCTTCACTTTCTACAATTGTCCGAGCACGTTCGCAGGAGTCCAGTGGATTTCTTGGTTCTTGCGTAGCTCATCATAGGCCAGCTCTAGCGTATTGTCATACTCGACCCAGCGATTAGCCGCAGCAAATGTCTGGCATCTTCCCAATAGCTGCGCTTGCTCATTCATTAGCGAGCAAGCTGCGAATGCCTTCCGGCTTGTGTTTCGACGGCTCAAGTCCTTGAAGCGGCAGCCGCTTGTGATAGATGATCGCCATCGAATCCCCAATCCGGCTTAGGCTGCCGCAGTGCGTAAATACCGCATAGAGCTGTTCTGGAACGGTCAAGGGTGCCGTACCGTCCCCCTTGATAGGCGGTTGGATGATCTTACAAGATTGACGCTAGGGAAAGGGCAAGACTTTGGCTATACTTGTAATAACTCGAACGCGGAGGCTACAGCAATGCTTGAAGAGATAACGAGAGCATTACAATCAAGGTATGCCTGTAATGTGGCACAACTAGACGGTGGATATACGAATAAAACATTTTTATTGGAGGGGACGAGTCCCTTATTAGTAGCGAAGGTAACAGGGCTGCTATATCCTGATACGTTGAATGAGATCAACGCATTGCGCTTTCTCGAGAAATCGAGGTTCACCCCTATCATTCATGACGTACTTGAAATCGCTGATATGGCAATCGTTGTGATGGAATACAGAGCAGGCATAAATGGTCAGTCGATCCTGGACGCGGGGAATGTAGATCGGATGAAGACCGTATATCGACAACTGGGACAATTTCTTGCTGCACGAATACATCTGAACCGACTTGACGCCAGCGATCATGGGATTCGTAAGAGCAATATCGAACAAATGAAACTAAGCTTAGAGGCAGAATTTATACCTGAAAGCCTAATCAGGCAATCAAAAATTGTTCTATCTAGCATGGAAGATAACGAACAAAATTGGGTTTTAACGCATGGCGATTACGGCCCGCACAATACTTTGACGGATGACATTACCTTTAGCGTACTTGATTGGGAATGGGCCGAGTGGGGCAATCCGCTAAACGATGTGGCTTGGGTCTGTTGGTTCGCCAAGCTTCATTATTCCGAAATAGCACCGGTCCTGAATAGAACGTTTATCGAGGAATATACCTCGCATAACCCGATCCCGATTACTCCGAATCAACTTAAGGCAAGCAGCGTGTATAAGGCGTGGAATGTGATCAACCGCGTTCGCCATGCAGCCCCAGAAGTGAAAAAGGAATGGCTGCGACGTTTGGAATGGACGCTTAATAGTGATTTTTCTGATGCGGTACGTTTCAAGCAAGCCGAATAAGAGATCTCCGTTTATCGACGGGTGCGGGATTTGCGGCGAAATGCTGCGGTCCGCATCCTAACAGAGCATGGTGGAATAAACACCGTTGTTCTGTTTTTTTTTTGTTCCAAAGCGGCTATTGCAGATCCGGATTGGATAATATATACTAATTGATATATATCAAGTGATATGTATTAATCATCCCCTAACCATGGAGGAATCAGATGGCACCGAAAACAAAGTTTACGAAGGAGCAGATTGTGGATACGGCGTTCGAAATTGCGAGGACGGATGGCATCGATTCGATCACGATTCGCAAGGTAGCGGAGAAGCTCGGAAGCTCGATTGCCCCGATCTATGTCAATTTCAAAGAGGTCGATGAGCTTGTCCAAGAGGTGTACAAGAAGACCGCCGAGGTTAGCAGGCAGATTCTAACGGAGCAAGACTCGGGAAATCCGTTCTTAGATATCGGCGTAGCCAGTATCCGGTTCGCGAAGGAGTATCCAGTATTGTTTCGTGACCTCGTGATGAAGAAGAACAATCAGGCGAAGCACGATGAGGAGGAGACGCAAGGATTCATCCAGATGATGAGAACGGACCCTGACCTGAATGGACTGTCCGATGACCAATTGCAGGCGATTTTTCTGAAGATGAAGATCTTTCAGGTTGGGATGAGCGTGATGGTGGCGAATGAACTGTTGCCGGGAGATTATTCGGAAGAACGAATGATACAGCTCATGAGCAGCGCTGCGGAAGACGTAATCGGTACGGCGAGGCGCCGCACGAAACAATAGTCATTCAGGGGAGATGTTGAGATGTCAGCGGCAAGGCAAAAGTATAGTCTTATGTTGTTCATTGCAGTGGTACTAGCGAGCGGTTGGATCGGCGCGTACGTAGACGCGAAGCTTCCGGAGCAGCCGGAGGGGAATTCGTTAGGAATGGGATTGTGGCTCCTATTGCCGATCGTTGCAATGCTCGTGCTGCGGCTCGTGAATCGCGATTGGGGAGATATCGGCATCCTGCCGAAGTTTAAGGGAAATATGAAGTGGTATGTCGCGGCAATTGCGATCTATCCGGCAATGACGGTTATCGTTGTCGGTCTTGCAGGGCTGTTGAATAGCGCGAGTATTTCCGATGTTGAACGAGATGCACTCCTATCGCTTATCGGTGTGTCGATCGCAGGGAATTTCCTTAAGAACATCTTTGAAGAGTTTGCTTGGCGCGGATACTTGACTCCGAAGCTGATTGCGTTGAAGCTTAATGACTGGTTGATCTACCTCGTATCCGGGCTTGTATGGGCGTTGTGGCATGCCGCGTATTATATGGTGTTCCTGCCGGACTCTTACTTCGAGACGACATCGAGAATGGGCTTTCTCTTAATAGGCTGCGTCTTAATGGCAGCATGGTCGATTATGTATGTTGAAATTTATCGGCTCACGAAGTCGGTGTGGCCGTGCGTGCTGATGCATGCTCTGGAAGATGGCGTGCCTACTTTACTGTTGTCCGTAGCAGGAATCATTACGTTAACGAAGACAGGCGAACTATGGCTGAGCCCGACCACAGGCATTATTACGACGGTCCTGTTCATCGGATTTGGGCTATGGCTCAGGTCGATCAGATTGAAGAAGGGGCATCACAATGAGATAGATTAATCAGTGGGAGATGGGATTAATGTTATTGAAAAAGTGTCAGTTTCACGAGATTCAGCCGCTCATCCAGGAATATACGCAATCATTGTCATCACCCTTTGACAGTTTTTTGGAGGAGCATATCCTCTCATCCGAATTTTATGCGATCCTCGATTCTGCGCAAGCTATCGGATACTTTGCGATCCATGACAATCAATTGCTTACTCAATTCTATATCCAACGTCCCTATCTAATGTATGCGCAAGAGCTCTTCGCTCAAGTGATCGTCAGTCATGGCGTGAAGACACTCTATGTTCCGACCTGCGACGAGCTGTTTGTTAGCCTAGCTCTGGACGCCGATTACCCCATAGGGAAACAGGCGTATTTCTTTCAGGACAGCGGTCTGAATGTGCCGGAGAATGAATCGCTAGAAGGCGATGAATTTGCCCCGGCGACGCAGGATGATCGCATACCCATGCAAGAGATGTGCGGGGACTTCCTCGATCAGTATGAGAGAAGGATCGCGAATGGAGAACTCTTCACGTATCGCCGGGGTTCAGTCCTGCTAGGAGTCGGGGTCCTTGAAAAGAGCAAGATGCTACATGGATTAGCCAGCATAGGGATGTTCACTAATGAAGCCTACCGCCGGCAAGGGATTGGGAGAAATCTGATCCTTAAATTGAAATCGTGGTGTTACAATCACCGATTAGAGCCGGTCTGCGGATGCTGGTACTACAATGAGGCATCCAAAAAAACGTTGGAGAGTGCAGGCATGGTTACAAAAACCAGACTCCTAAACCTTTCCGTGCGCTGATCTAGAGGATTGTAACGACGCAGCGATCAAGAATTTGTACCGATGAAGAATATTTAGTCTTTTTCCAGCTCCGGGACAAATCAGACGACAGTAAAAATCCCATAACATGGTAATTCCTTTATCGAAATGCATTTACCGAGGGTAATTCCCCACCATTTGCTCTAAAAATTCCCGAAAGTCTTCAATATAAGCTGCGGGCTCCACAATTTTCAGTTGCGTGCCGAAGCTAGCCAGGAATTGAAATCCCGAACGCGTATGAGGGACATGCATGGTTGCTAATAAAGAACCGGAAGGACGGTCTTCAATGCTTCTTCGACCGTACCTTTCGATGATTTGATCCTTGATGCTGGGCGATATCCATGCCTTAATCGTGACGAGCTGCGGTTGATAACTTGCTTCGCGTCCTTGTTCCGACCAATCGTCCCTAGGGTGAAATACGCGTTCATCCATCGCGATCTGATCGATCCGGGATAGCTTGAATGTTCGAGATCCCTGTCGGTGCAGGCAGAATCCCTTCAAGTACCAGCTCGATTCGCTAAAATGCAGCTCGTAGGGCTCGACCATTCGATTCGTTACGGCCCCGTCTTTATCGATATAATCGAATGAAACCAGCCTTTTCTTGAGTATGGATTCTTGGCATGTCTTTAAGGTTTCCAGTAGCTCGGCCCGACCTTCCCAATCGTAGAACGACAATTGAATAGAACGATTCAGAGGCAATGGACTCACCATTGCCTCTATTTTTTTGATCGTGCTCTCGACTTCCTCGGTTAGGAGAATCTGTTCCAATCCGCCGAGCGCGGTTAATATATTCTCTATGTCGGAGCTGCTTAAGAGACGTTTATCAACCTTATATTCTTCCATGATGCCGTAGCCGCCGTTCACTCCGTTGACAGCGTAGATCGGGATGTTCGATAAGCTTAACGCTTCCATATCGCGAAGGATCGTTCTTTTGGAAACATGGAATAGCTGGGCGAATTCCGTCGTTGAAACAATCTCTTTTTTCAGCAAGATCATAATAATCGAGATGAGTCGCTCTACTTTATCCATAAGTGCCCTCTTCTTCTATTTGATTTCGGAACGGTGACACTTAGGTGTCACCTTTTGTCCATTATACTACAGGTATCACAAGAAGGAGGAATTATAATGGTTAATCCAACCGAATTTCCCGAGCCTACCCTTATTGCAGTCAACGGTGTGGAGCTCGAAGTCTTCGAAGCCGGCCGGCATAACGTCGGGAGACCTATTGTTCTCTGTCACGGATGGCCGGAGCATGCCTATTCTTGGCGTCATCAGATGTCCGCGCTTGCCGCAGCAGGCTACCACGTCATCGTCCC
Organism: Bacillota bacterium; assembly: GCA_023433615.1. Lineage (GTDB taxonomy): Bacteria > Bacillota > Bacilli > Paenibacillales > Paenibacillaceae > Paenibacillus_I. Next base: position 7,455 of record JAEZCJ010000088.1, read on the forward strand.
GAACCAGCGGGGTTACGGCAACTCATCCCGTCCGACCGAAGTAACAGACTATGACATCGAACACTTGACGGGCGATCTCGTCGCCCTTCTCGATCACTACGGCTACGAGGATGCCGCCTTTGTCGGTCATGATTGGGGAGCAATGGTCGTGTGGGGATTGACCTTGCTGCATCCCAGCCGCGTAAACAAGGTCATCAATCTGAGCTTGCCCTACCAGGAACGCGGTGAAATACCCTGGATCGCGTTCTTGGAGGCAATACTCGGCGAGGACTACTATTTTGTCCATTTCAATCGACAGCCAGGCGTCGCGGACGCCGTATTGGATAACAATGCGCAGCGGTTTCTTCGCAACCTGTACCGCAAGAACGAGCCTCTCCGGGCACCTGAGCCAGGCATGGCGATGATCAATCTTGCTAATGCGGAGACGCCGCTCGGCGAGCCCTTGCTGAACGACAGCGAGTTGGCCGTATTTGTTTCTGCTTTCGAATCATCTGGGTTCACGGGCAGTATTAACTGGTACAGAAACCTTGACCGCAACTGGCACCTGTTGGCAGATGTGGATCCGATCATTCAACAGCCGGCCCTCATGATCTATGGCGACCGGGATACGATCCCGAAATCCGAGCGTCTGTCAGCATTCGTACCCAATGTGGAAGTGGTCAGTCTGGATAGCGGTCATTGGATCCAGCAAGAGAAGCCGGAAGAGACCAACCAAGTGATTCTGAGATGGCTGGAGAAGCAGGCGGCCATCTAGTTGCAAGAGGGTACCAAGGTTGATCCTGCGACGAGTGTTGCCAGCGAACAACAAGATAGAGTCTGTATACGAGAGAGCCTACACGAGAACGAAGGTGTAGGCTCTTTGCATGCATGCCATTAGCTCTAACGTGGTTTGAAGAAGGCGATTGTACGGTTGTCCGCCTTATGGCATATTATATAAGGTATACTTTACCAAAAAATAAACCTAACTAGGAAGGGATGGCAACTCATGAGCTATTTAAAAATGATGAAAATCATTGCACTAGCTGCTCTATTTACTTCTGCTATAGTTGCTTCTAAACCTGCGTCGGCACTTATTCCATACGACATTGAAGTCACGCTAGAGGGACCTTATCTTGTTAGTGTCGACACGACTAACGAGACAGAGGTTCCTTTCGGGGGCACTACGCGCTATTTTTTCTTCAACTATCATACGGATCGGGAGGATGAATTTTTGAATGGGAAAGCGGTATTCACCTCCTCCAACCCTGCAGTAGGCATCATCGATCAAGACGGCGTCTTTACTGCTGTCGGCATTGGGACAACCGTTGTAACCGCGACTTTTGAGAGTTTGATGGCGTCCGTTACCGTTAACGTGCCAGCGCCGAACAATCTCTATCTCCGCCTGGACAAAGCAATCCTAATCGGGGATGCTTCATACGAAATTAGTGACAGCACGCTAGGGATCGGTGAGCATTTTCCATATCGGGTATTCGCTCAATCGAGTGCAGGAAACGTCCAGCTTACGGACGCGTTCACGGTCACTTCCTCCAATCCAGAGGTACTTAAAGTCATGAACGGTGAGCTCGTCGGCATTGCGCCCGGTAAAGCCGTTATTACAGTTCAATCCGGTCAAGCTAGTCTAGAGACAGCTTTTTACGTGCGGGTTCCGGTACCGAATCGGACAGCGGATAGCAATTTGCAGAAACAGTTCAATGAAGCTGCAGATTATGTAAATACAATTCGACAAACCTTGGGTCTTAAACCGTTGACGATTAACGACAATCTTCATCTTGCGGCCCAGGCGCATGCCGATTACATGCGGGTCAATGGATTTAGCAGAACGCATTATGAAGAAGCGGGTAACCCGGATTACTTCGGCCAAGCTCCCGCTTACCGAATCTATTATGCGGGTTATCATGCGTTCACGAATGATGGAGCAACCGGCGAAGTGATGACTTTAGGTTCATCCAACCCTGTCGGATCGCTCAAAAGTTTGATCGATGCACCGTTGCATCGCAATGCGCTGCTTGATCCTGTTTTCAGAGAGATCGGTATCGCGGTTAGCGCAACAGGGCAATATGACAGCACGGTAGCGAATTTAGGCGTGCTTCGGATCGATGAAGCGGATTTGCTGCCAATCGTCCAGTATCCTTACAGCGGGCAAGTCGGTGTACCGGTGGAGTGGTACAATAATGAAGACCCTAATCCGTTAGCGAATTTCCCGGATGCTCCCAGAACAGTGGGCTATCCCATTACGATATCCAGTTCTGCCAGCAGGGACAATAAACTAATAGACATCTCCGCCAGCCTCACGGATGATTCGGGACATGCAGTAGACTATTATTTGACCAAAGGCAGTACCTACATTGTCGTTACACCGAAAAAGCCGCTGTCGCCTGGAGCGACATACACGGTTCACGCCCAGGGGCAATTCGAGAATGAGCCGCGGTTTGAACGTAAATGGTCCTTCACAACCGAATCTGCCGGTAATGAAGTTGAGGCGCCTTCAAACATTGGACAGACGCCCATTATACAGGAGAAGCCTCAGCAACCGCCGAGAGCATTCACTGTAAATGATGTCGGTGTTCGGTTAAATGGGAAGTATGTCGAGCTCAATCCGAAGGCAAGGGTAATCAATGACAGCACCTTCATCCCTCTGCGCGGCGTATTCGAAGCTATGGGCGCCAAAGTCTTGTGGAATGGCGGCACGCAGCAAATTACGATAACGAAGGGAGACACGAAGGTTCTCCTGACTGTCGGCAAGAAGCAAGCAACGGTTAATAATAAGCAGGTTACTTTATCTGTCGCGCCGTTCATCTCAACGGAAGGTTCCACCTACGTTCCCCTCCGCTTCGCTTCGGAAGCGCTCGGAGCGAAGGTCGATTGGGAAGCCGACCGGTGGACTGCCGTCATTGATCAATAAGCGCGATGAGGGAAACCCGTTTTGTGAAGAGGGCCGCGACGGCCCTCTTTTTTTGCCAAATGCTGGCGATAAGGAACTGGTTTATCTATAATGATCATAAAATATGGAAATTCGATGGGCGAGTTATAACTAACGAGGCGGTGAGCTTTAATGGATGAATCTGTCTTAGATTTTTATGATGACTTGGCTGATGCCTACCACCTTATTTTCGCAGATTGGAAGCACGCCATAGCTTGGCAGGGTGAGGTCCTGAGCAAAATTATACAATCGAGACACCCGAGTCGAGTGGGAGCCGGCGCGACGCTGTTGGATTGCTCCTGCGGTATCGGTACACAAGCAATAGGATTGGCTCAGCGCGGCTATCGGGTGACAGGCACCGATTTAAGTCCAGGATCGATAGGAAGAGCCCAGAATGAGGCGGCAGCTTTCGGCGTTGACATCAACTTTGGAGTAGCTGATTTTTGTTCATTGGAAAGAGATGTTCCCGGGACCTTCGATGTCGTCCTATCTGCAGACAATGCAGTCCCGCACCTTCTGACGGAAGAGGACTTATACCTCGCTGCACGCAATATGTATGTGAAGATTAATAATGACGGCCTCCTGCTCCTTACAATGAGGGATTACGATGAGCTGATCAAGGAGAAGCCTAAGGCTTCGGAGCCGCGGATTCTTGATGAGGGGAAGCGAATTGTATTTCAGGTTTGGGAATGGGCAGCGGATGTGAAGACCTATCTGACGAACCATTTTTTATTGCAAGAGATGAATGGGCAATGGATCACGAAGCATAACAAGACAAGATATCGCGCTCTGCTAAGAGATGAATTAAGTCAAATTCTGAGCACAGTCGGATTCTCGGATATCGAATGGATGATGCCATCAGAATCGGGCTATTACCAACCGATTGTAACGGCGCGTAAAAAGTGAAGCTCGGGGTTGGTAGACCGAAGACCGGGATGCATACCGTGATGGCGGGCTTCCCGGCCTTTTCTCTGTATTGATAATGATTTTCATTATCGCTGATCTGTGATACTATAACTCCAAGAGAATACACAGGGGAGTGAACGGAATGAGCGAACAAGAGGTATTCGATGTCACCATCATCGGAGGAGGTCCGGCCGGGTTATTCTCCGCATTCTACAGCGGTCTGCGCGAGATGAAGACCAAGATCATCGAATTCCAGCCCGTTCTGGGCGGCAAAGTGCATGTATATCCGGAGAAAATGATCTGGGATGTCGGAGGATTGACTCCCGTAACGGGCGAACAGCTCATCGAGCAGATGGTTCGGCAAGGCACGACGTTCGATCCGACAGTCGTGCTCGGCGAGAAGGTAACGTCCATTATGAAGCAAGAAGACGGGCATTTCGTTCTACATACGTCATCCGGCAGCGCGCACTATTCCCGTACGATCATTCTTGCGGTCGGTTACGGCATTCTGAAGCCGACGAAGCTGAACCTGGAGGGAGCAGAGCGTTACGAGGTCAGCAATCTGCATTACACCGTCAAGTCGCTGGCACGCTTCAAGAATAAGTCGGTGCTGATCTCGGGGGGCGGCAGCACCGCAATCGATTGGGCCAACGAGCTGGCGCCGTTCGCGAAGCAAGTGTACCTAACGTATCGGAAGGATACCTTGAAGGGCCATGAGGCAGAAATCACGAAGCTGGTTCATAACGGCGTGAACTGCCTGCTGAATACCGAGATCGTGAGCTTGATCGCGCAGCCCGGGCAAGAAGCGATCGAGCGTATCGCCTTGCGCAACAATGATGACGGCACGGAAGTGCAGTTGCAAGTAGACGAGGTCATTATCAGCCATGGCTATGACCGGGATCGGGAGCTGCTGGCCAACAGCGAAGTTCGAATCGAGATGGAGAATGAATGGAACGTGGCCGGAACGCCGATGTGCGAAACCTCGGTCAGCGGCATATTTGCGGCTGGCGACGTCATTGCTCACCCGGGCAAGCTGCATCTGATCGCAGGCGCATTCCAGGATGCCGCCAATGCGGTGAATAAGGCGAAGCAATATATTACGCCTGAGGCGGAAGCGTACGCGATGGTGTCGTCGCATAACGAACGATTCCAGGAGCGGAACCGCGAACTGAAGAAGCAGTTGTTCTCTTAGGCGCATTCACAGCTATAAGACAAGGAGAATCATGCATGACGAATATTACGGCCGTGCCATGGCGAGAGGCGCTGTCTGGCGACGCCCTGCATACCATTACCGGCGATGTGAGGGTAATTGAAGCTTTCCCGATGCCGCAGCTGCAGAAGGAGCGCAGAGTGTGGATATATTTGCCGAGAAGCTATCGCGAAGGGACTCGCCGATATCCTGTCCTCTACATGCACGATGGGCAAAATATGTTCAATCAAGCGACGTCCTGGGGAACCGAGTGGGGCATCGACGAGACGTTGGAGCAATTGGCGATGCATGACCCTCAGTTGGAGGTGATTGTGGTCGCCATCGATCATGGAGGCGATCAGCGTAACCATGAGTACAACTTCGTGACGAATGCGGAGTACGGCTTCGGAGGCCAAGGCGAGGCGCACTCCGCGTTCCTCGCGGAGACGCTCAAGCCGTATATCGACAGCTCCTATCGGACGCTGCCCGAACCGGAGCATACGATAATCGGCGGAAGCTCGTTCGGTGCATATATGTCGCTCTATACCGCCATTCGCTATCCATCGCTGTTCGGCAAAGTATGCGGCGTCTCGTTCGTCATGTGGCAGGATAGCCGCGCGCTCGTCCAACTCATCCAGCGGTCGGAGCTATCGTCTTCGCTGCGCGTCTATCTGAGCATGGGGGAGCTTGAGCTCGATAATGCCGACTTTAATCGGGTCGTCCATGAAGACGTTGCGCTGGCCCGAGAGACGCTCATCGCGGCAGGAGCAGCGGAGAGCCGCGTTCGGTTGGATCTCATTCCGGGAGGGACGCACCACGAATCCACTTGGGGGCCGTTGTTTGCCGAGGCGCACCGTTGGCTGCTCCAACCTTGATGCAATTGCAAAATACCTGTCTGTGCATGATTGACAACAGGAAATTGTGGGCATATAATTACGGATAATGATAATCATTATCAATGATAACACCAAATCGACAGTAAGGATGGGTCTACTTATGAAAGCTCGGAACAATTCCAGAATCACCATGCTATTATCTTCGATTGCTCTAGTACTTGTGTTGTCCGGATGCGGCGGCGGCAACGCCAACGACAATGGCGCATCGTCTGCGAATGCGCAGAACACGACGCCTGCAGCCAGTGAAGCAGCAGCTTCGGAATCCGCAACCCAGTATCCCATTACGATCAAACATGCGCTCGGCGAGACCGTAATCGAAGCGAAACCGGAACGTGTCGCTACGATCTCGTGGGCGAATCATGATATCGCGCTTGCCCTCGGCGTCGTGCCGGTCGGCTTCTCGGAAGCGAACTACGGCGTCATAGACGGCTCGAGAGTACTCCCATGGACGAAGGCGAAGCTAGAAGAGCTCGGCGTTAAGGAGCCGAACTTGTTCCAAGATTCCGACGGCCTTGACTTCGAAGCCATCTCGGACTCGGAGCCCGATGTCATCCTTGCCGCATACTCCGGCATTACGAAGGAAGATTACGAGACTTTGTCGCAGATTGCGCCGGTCGTTGCCTACCAGACAGCGCCTTGGGTAGCCAGCTGGCGCGAGCAAGTTCGGTTCGATTCCATGGGTATGGGCATGGAAGCCGAAGGCGAGCAGCTCATCAAGGATACCGAGAATCTCATTAAGGAGAAGGCGGCTGCCTACCCTGAGCTTGCAGGCAAGAAGGCTGCTTTCGCTTACATCGATCCTACCGATCTGTCGCAGCTCTCGATCTACGCGCCTGGGGATCCTCGCGGCGATTTCTTGATCGAGCTGGGCATGCCGTTCCCGGATTCGCTTGCTAGCTTGGTTACGGACAGCTTCTATCTGCAGCTGAGCGCGGAGAACGCCGATGCGCTGAACGAGGCGGATGTCATTATCGGATACGGAGACGACAAGCTGCTGGCCGCGCTCCAAGCCGATCCGCTGCTGGGCAAGGTTCCTGCTATCCAACGCGGATCCGTCGTCTTTATCGAGGACAACACGCCGCTGGCGGCTGCGGGCAACCCGAATCCACTGTCGATCGCGTATACGCTCGATGAGTACCTGGGACTGATCGGAGATGCCGTCAAGAAGATCAATGAGTAGTCCTACGCCGCTTCCCGCTAAATCGCAGGGAGTGCCTACGCCGGCTCATTTCACGATCGTGCTAGCCGTTTGCCTGCTCACGCTCGGCATCTGCGTGCTTGCGTCGCTCGCGTTCGGATCTCGCATTATCGCATTCAAAGACGTTGTGGACGGATTATTCAATCCGTCCATTGACTCGTATGAGGCCGGTGTTATCGGTCAGCGGATGACGCGCACCGTATTCGGCCTCTTATGCGGAGGCGCGCTCGGCATCGCGGGCGCCCTGATGCAAGCGGTCACGCGCAATCCGGTCGCCGATCCGAGCATTCTGGGCGTGAACACCGGCGCATCCCTGTTCGTCGTGGTCGGAATCGCCTTCTTGAACATCGGAACGGCGAGCCAGTATATCTTATTCGCCTGCCTCGGGGCAGCGCTCACGGCCTTGTTCGTCCTGGGCATCGGGTCGATGGGCAATGGCGGGCCTACGCCGGTCAAGCTTGTATTGGCTGGGGCAGCTACCAGTGCCATCCTATCTTCGCTCGTGAGCGCCATTATTATTCCGCGCTCGAACGTTATGGACCAAGTCCGGCGCTGGCAGGTCGGCAGTGTCGGGGGGGCAAGCTGGGAGGACGTTGCCACGTTCGGCCCGCTTTTCGTGGTTGGCGTACTGATTGCCGTCATTACGGCTCCCGCGCTGAATGCATTGGCGCTGGGAGACGAGACGGCGACCGGCTTGGGCGTCCGAACAGGCGTGCTGCGATTGGTTGCGTCGCTCGCGGCCGTCGTGCTGTGCGGTACGGTAACGGCCTTTGCGGGACCGATCGGCTTCGTCGGCCTGCTTGCCACCCATCTGATTCGACTCATGCTCGGTCCCGATCAACGATTCTTGATCCCGATGTCGGCGCTGGTCGGCGCCATCGTGCTTACAGGCTCGGACGTCGTGGGTCGCGTACTCGGAAGACCCGGAGAGCTTGAAGTGGCGATCGTCACCGCCTTCATCGGCGCTCCAATCTTGATTATCGTCGCAATACGATCGAAAGTGCGTGCTTTATGATGAATACGACTACAATTGATAGGATCATGTCGGGCAGACAGCAGAGACGCCGCCAATACTTGCTGGTCACAAGCACGCTGGCAGTCATCGCGATCGTGCTGTGCGGATTAATGCTCTACTTCGGCAACACGCTCTATTCCCTGGATGTCATTATCCGGGTGCTGTCAGGCGAGAAGGTGAAGGGCGCTACGTTCGCCATCGAGACGATCCGCTTGCCGCGAATGCTGGCAGGACTGTTCGCCGGCTTCGCATTCGGCTTGGCGGGCAGCGTGTTTCAGACGATGCTGCGCAATCCGCTCGCGAATCCGAACGTGCTCGGGATCACGACCGGCTCCAGCGTCGCGGCCGTCTTCTGTATCGTCATTCTACACACGAGCGAGGCCGTAATCTTCATCGCCTCCGTCCTTGCCGGACTCGCTACGGTTATGGTGCTCTACGTGCTATCCATTCGCAAATCGTTCTCGCTCGGTCGTCTGATTCTGGTCGGGATCGGCCTGGAGGCAATGCTCGGGGCGGCCATTTCCTATCTGCTGCTGAAGAGCTCCGAGCATGATATCGGCGCCGCCTACCGTTGGTTAAGCGGCAGCCTGAACGGCGCGAAGATGGATGCGCTATCGCCGCTTATCATCACGGTACTCGTATGTACGCCGATTGTTATGCTGCTAGGAAAGCCGCTTAGCCTGCTTGAGCTGGGCGAGCAGGCTGCCACTTCGCTGGGGATTCATCCGAACAGCACCCGGATCATGCTGATCATCAGCACGGTGCTCATGATTGCGGTCGCTTCCGCGACAACCGGACCGATCGCCTTCGTGGCTTTCTTGGCCGGCCCCATCGCGAAAAGATTGGTCGGCATCGGATATTCGACGGTAATACCCGCAGGTCTCGTTGGCGTAATCTTGGTTCTAGGGTCGGATCTGATCGGACAATTCGCGTTCGAGACTCGATTCCCCGTTGGCGTCATTACCGGTATTCTCGGAGCGCCTTACCTGATCTATCTGCTCATCCGAATGAATCGAAAGGGTGATTTCTAACATGAAGCCGAAGCATCAGTTCAAGGCGGAACACGTCATCTCGGGCTATGATCAACGTAAAGTTGTCCAAGGCGTAAGCCTCACCATCCCTAGCAATAAGATCAGCGTCATTATCGGAGCGAACGCCTGCGGCAAGTCCACCTTGCTCAAGACGATGGCTAGACTGATCAAGCCGGAATCCGGCCAAGTGACGCTGGATGGCAAACCGATTAGCGAATATCCGCCTAAGCAGTTAGCCAAGATCGTCGGATTGCTGCCGCAATCCCCGATCGTACCGGAAGGGATCAATGTCGCGGACCTGATCGGCCGGGGCCGATTCCCGCACCAGACGTGGCTCGGCGGGTGGACCAAGAAGGACTACGAGGCCGTCGCGGAAGCGATGGAGATCATGAAGATTACGGAGCTTGCCAACGCCAATATCGACGAGCTGTCCGGCGGTCAACGCCAGCGCGTATGGATCGCCATGGCGCTGGCGCAGCAGACCGACATTCTGTTCCTAGACGAGCCGACAACTTATCTCGACATTACCTATCAAGTCGAGATTCTGGATCTGCTCACCGATCTGAATCGGAAGCGCGGCACGACGATCGTCATGGTCCTGCACGACATCAATTTGTCCGCCCGCTATGCCGACTATATTTTCGCGATGCGTGAGGGTAAGCTTATTGCGGAAGGCGAACCGTCCAAGGTCATCTCCGATGATCTGATCAAGGATGTCTTCGGACTCGACTGCACGGTGATCAGCGATCCCGCATCGGGCTCTCCGATGATCGTGCCGATTGGGCGCCATCATGTTGAGCATGCGTATGCTATGGCGATGGTCTGAGTTGTAGCATAGCGACGGAAGGAGCTGTCCGCGGGCAGCTCCTTTTGTGTGCTAAACGTATGGCGGCTAGTCAGTGTACCCAACAGAGACTAGCAGACGAAGAAATCCGGGCTATCCGGTTATATGGCGATTTTGGGATTTATCATCGCCACTACTGAAATTCCCCACAATCTTTTCGCATTGCTTGCGGTAGCTTTTTTGCTTTTAAGTTGTCTAGCAAATCATATTTCTTAATATACTTTTTAAAAGCATCTCCATCTTCCGTAAATGAATTATAGAATATAAGAATAAGTTCTGAAAACGATAATTGGGCTCTGATTATTCGAACATACGCTTTGCGTTCTTCGTTTGTCGCTTCATCATTTTCCTCTTTCGTTTTTCGATCTTGGATTACAAGTTCAGTACTTTCATCAATGACTCGAATGAGATTATAGAGGTTTCTAAAATAATGACCAAGCACATCATCGTGATGATCGTATAAATCTTGATATTTGCTCAACAACTGGTCTTTTGAACCGATTCCCAATAATCCTGAACTATTTACGAGGTCCTTTAACACCTCTCTTCCGTTTTTTTGTACGGGGATTGATGTCCGCTGATCACTCAAGTAATCAGTTTGGATTTCGGTTTTACTAATTCCCCTGACGATTTCATGATGCAATTGAACCATATTATAAAAGGTACTGTCGAATCTTTGTTTCCCTAAGGTGTAGCTTTGTTTCTGAGCGGCTTCTTTAGCTACAATTAACTCTTTACTTTGAACTATGAATGTAGCCAGTATAATTAAGACTGTTGCTGCTGTAAGCCAGGGTACGGAAGTTCCAGCCATCCAATCACCAATAGGTCCTAATGCAGCATGATTTGAATAAGTATAGGGCTCAGGTTTCTCAGGTTCATTTGAAAAGGTTGAGCTTTCCGGAGCGGGGTTCATTGAGGAGGATCCGATTGCATGTTCATCATACACGGACGAAACCACGCCAAATGCTTCGGTTTTTCCCAGGAAATACATTCTGGTAATTGACGGCATGGATATCCCTATAAAAAATACGATTATAGCTAATGCAAATAAAAATCCATGGAACGTTATTAACCTTTTCAACAACTCGATCATCTTTTGCATTTGAATAACTCCACCTATTTTTTTTTGGCATTGTAATTTTTGGTTTAGTACCGCAGATCTGATATTTTATCAATTAACCTTCTTGAAAATTCCTCCTTGATGGAAAGCCGATTGCTTACTTCGATATAGGGTGGTTGCGATAGGTTTCCGGGTACTTTCCGCGTCAGTCTTTATACAGCTTCACCATATTCGTAGCGTTCATTGCGCGCGGCTGCCATTGCAGCTTCGATAGTTCTTCCATTAGCCTGCTGCCCGCGACCGATAGATTGTAGGCTACGATTCTTTGCCCTTCCAGTTCGGATGTGCTGCGCGGATCGTCGCCCCAGATGCCGAGCATATCCGTGTCGCTGGATATCCGGCTCAGATTGGCAAGCTCGGGGTACAGCCCCATGACGAGCGATGTCTCGTTATAAGCCGCATGATCGGTCATGATGCCCTCATTGCCCTTACCGCCAAGGTCCCAGAGATGAAAGAGCTTCAGTCCGAATTGCGCTTCGAATTTCCCGATGGCATCGCGATAAGCATTCGTCGATGGGCCATGCCCGTGTGCAACGACGATTCGAAATCCCGCTCTTGCGAGGTTCCATAGCGTAGCCTCAAGGATTCGAATAAACAGCTCTTCCTCGACATAGTACGCAGACCCCTCCAACTGCCGTGGGTGTCCCGCTTCAAAGCTGTGGATATCCATCCCGATGTAGTCCGTCTTATCCGCTCTGATTCTCTGATCAGGTCCGAGATATAACATGGGCAGAACGATACCGCCGATCCGCTCCGCGAGTGCCGTGAAGAAGCCCTTCGTTTGCAGGCCGTCCGACCCCAGCGGAAGATGATAGCCATGCCACTCCAGCGTACCGAGCGGCAAATAGGCAATCGGACAGGCGTTCAACCGTTCGAGGAATTCCCCGGGCAATAGTTCTTCATATAAGACCTTAATGGTTGTCATGGATTGCACTCCCCCATTTCATATCGTGTCGATAGGTAACGAATTCCCCAAGACTCCCAATCGCTCCTGCAGTCCCTTCGCAACCTCCGTCGGGATTCTCCTCACCGTAATATCGCTGCCTAAGAAGAGCAGCCAGTTGGTCATCTCGGCCAACTCATCCGGATGATGGACGTGGACGAAGGCTTTCAGGATCGCCGTCGTCTGATACGGGCTCGTATAGGCGAGCGTCATTCGTAACGGATGGTACTTCTTGAACTGGGCGATCGCCCTGGGGCCAAGCTCGAGGACGAGGTTGACGGCTTCCTCCTGCTTGCTTAATTGTTCGATGATCTTCTTCTTGCTCATTCGCTTCTTCTCGGGGTAGGGGCCGACATCGGTGAGATTGTCGACGGGGATGATCCGCCGCTTCTCCTCCGCGAGGTCGAAGCCTTCGATCTGCCAAGAACTCTTCTCGCGATAGAGGCGCATGAGATAGATCGGATAGGAATGGATTGCCGGCCCTTCTTCAACAGAGACCACCATGTAGCAGTCCACGAGAAGGCGCTGGATAAGCTGCTCTAACCTGGGATGGGGCAGGTCCGAGAGATCGAGCAGGTCCGGATTATGCGGGTTGGTGCCTTCGAAGAACAAGATTTGATTCAACAGCACGAGATCATCCTGCTGGTTCTGGGAGGTGAGGCCGAGCAATTTCTCCGCTAAGGATTGGCGGCTCTTGAGATAAGGGAGCTGCAGGTTGCGCGTAGCCATGAAGGCAATGAACAGCGCCTTAATCTCATTATCGGTGAAGCGGACAGTGGGCAGGACGGAATTGTTCATCACAAAATAGCCCCCGTCCCTCCCGACTTCGGCGACTAGAGGCATTCCCATCGCTTCAATTTCCCTAATATCGCGAATCGCCGTTGAGCGGGAGATGTTGAACTCCTGCATGATCTCCGAAATGGTGAAATGCGCGCGATTGTTGATATACCGCATGATGACATTAATCCGCTCTACCTTTTTCATAGGTCCCTCTAAACAGTATCATTTTTTGACATGATTTAAGGCTATTATAAACTCAGAAAGCGAAAAAACAAAGGAGGAATGGAAATGAATGCAGTAATCGGCAGTGAAAAAAAAGCGAAAGGCGAGCTCCGCCCGATCGGAAGAAAGGCCGCATTCTGGAGCGTCACGATTCTGCTGGGATTCTCGATTGCATTAAGCGGAGTGGGGCAATTGATGCGCTACGGCGGGAATGTCGAGCTGGTGACCGACATCGGGTTCCCGTTATACGTCACGAACATCCTCGGCGCTTGGAAATTGCTTGGCGTCATAGCGATTCTCTTGCCGGGCTTCCCCCGGTTGAAGGAATGGGCATACAGCGGGATCTTCTTCCTCATGACGGGTGCGGCCCTATCGCATGCATTCGCGAACGATTACGGCGACGGCGGATTCCATGTTATTCTCCCGCTGATCTATGCCGCGCTTTGCATCGCTTCCTGGGCGCTGCGTCCGAACAGCCGCAAACTCTAAAAGGTATCACATTTTGACATGATTAGCGGATATTGTTACCCTATCAAGTAAATAAGCAAACCGCTTGATCCATTCATTTACAAGGAGCTGGGATAATGGCAACGTACACGTTCGAGGAAAAGGAAAGCTTTATCGTGCTTGGTATCGGAACGGAGCTCAAGAGCGATTACACGGACTATGCAGGAATGAACAAGGAGAAGGAGAACTTCTGGCAGGCAGTGGAGCAGGACGGGACGCTTAATAAGCTGAAGGCGATTGCGGCGAACGACTATATCTTTGCCGTCAACGAAGCCGTTAATCATAAGATGATGCATTATGCCGGCGTCATGACCGACGCCGCCGTAGCGGAAGAGCACAGAGTGATCCAATTCCCTAAGGGACACTACCTTGTCGTGAAGGGTGAAGGGAAGACGGCTGAGGAGCTGAACAGCACGCTGACAGGCATTGCCTTCGGCCAAGCCCTGCCGTCGGCCGATGCGTACGCCTATGTCGGCGGGCCCAATACGACGGTAGAGATGGGGCGGCGAGACGGCCTCGTATATGGGGAGATGTGGGTTCCGGTTGTGAAGAAGTAAGCGAGATCCGAAGGAGGAATGAACAATGTCCTATATCGTCGATTACAACAAGGTGTCCACGGTCGGCCTGGAGTCCTCTCCGGTAGCAGAAGCGCTGGCCGGATTGCGCGCGAATGAAGCCCGTTATTTCATGAACAAATACAAGCACGAGTTCACGGTCGTACCGGCCGGCGAGAGCCAGGAGACGCTTGATTACGTGAACCGGGTCTTGAAGGAAGAGCGCGGTATCGAGTTTGCGGCACGGCCGCTGGAAACTTCGCGGTTACGCGTGGCCAATATCGATTGGACCTTCGTCTTCTACGAAGACGGTCTAGCCGTCAACGTCATGTATACGGTCGATGATCCGAAGAAGCGGGCCGTCGGATTCAAGCTGTCCGAGGGGATGGAAGTGCCTAAGGAGCTGGAAGAGAAGAAGTTCAAGTTCGCCCGGCAGAAGTCTAAGCTGGCCGGGACAATTCGAGGCACGTTCTTCGTCATTAAGGGTGAATATTGAGTAACCCCTGCAATAGTTGAACGGAATGGGTCGGATGCCGCGCAGGATGACCTGCTACTCTAACGTAGAAGGGAGGTTATGGGGGATGAATATGCTCGAGAATTTGAATCGATCGCTGGACTACATCGAACAGAATCTAGCGCATGAGATCGACGAATTCGAAATCGCGAAACGTGCGCACTGTTCTGTCTATCATTACAAGAGAATGTTCGCCTACCTGGCAGACATTCCGCTTCATGAGTACATCAGACGCAGACGCCTGACGCTTGCGGCCTATGAATTGCAGAACAGTACCGCTAAAGTGATCGATGTCGCCGTGAAGTATGGCTATCACTCGCCTGATGCATTCACGCGCGCTTTTCAGAACCAGCATGGCATTACGCCGACCGATATGAGGACAACGAACTATTCGCTCAAAGCCTATCCTCCAATGACCTTCCGACTCTCGATTGGAGGTGGCGAACCGATGAGGTTCAGAATTGTGAATAAGGAAGCGTTCCGAGTGATTGGGATAACCAATCGGGTTACACCGATCGACATGGGCGAGCACCCTGGCGTAGAGCAGGTATGGCGGTCTACGAATGCCGACACTTACGCCGAGTTGAAAGCACTTAACGACAGGGAACCACACGGGATTCTTCATGTTGATGCAGGCGATTGGAGCGGCCGCGGCAATGGTGACTACGACTATTACTTCTCTGTTGCGTCTACGAAGCCTTGTCCGGACCCATTCACTGCGCTCGATGTACCGGCCATGACTTGGGTCGTCATTGACGTGAAGGTGCCATGGGAACCGGAGAAGTGGAAGCAAATTTACGGGGAATGGTTCCCTTCCTCGGGGTATGAGCAGGTCGAGGGACCAAGAATTCAAGTCGGGCCTGAGATTCAGGTCGGCGTTGAGAAGCAGATGAACGACAAAGAGGTCGAAGTCGAGTATTGGATACCGGTTAAGAAGGTTCGTTAGGCCGGCTGGACGGAATCGAACGCTTCATCTCGCTGCAATTGCGACCGATAACTCTCTCATAGGCAATATTAAACGAGATGAGGGGCGGTAGGTTGTGGGAGTGAAGCATTATCGCAGGTTATGGGTCGTCATGGTGGCGGTCCTCCTGATCACGGCAATAGGGGGCACGTCGGTTCCGAGTGCCGACGCGGCTGCTGGGAAGCCGATTGCCACGTATCTGTCGCCTGAGCGCATCCAGTTCGTCAGCTACAGCAAGAGCTGGAGCCAGGCCAAGCTCAAGGCGCTGTATACCGAATTGATGCGCAACCTGCACGGCGAGGAATTGGCATACCTGGGCAAGGTCATCCTGTCCCCGGAGCAGAAGGAAGGCGAAGCGGGCGTCGCGAACATGGAGTATTCCTGGTCGAAGGATGATCGGTCCGACATTGTCATGGACAAAGGGACCGAAATTGTCCTCTACGATGCCAACCGCCTGAATACGGTCGAGAGCCTGTCCGCAACGCTGAGCCATGAGTACGGGCATCATTTCACCCATTACTGGTTGATCAAGAAGGAGCGTAAGCTCCCGAGCAATCCGAACACGAAGTGGGTGTCGTTAAGGGGGATCAAGAACTACCCGGTCGTCTTCAGCGAGGATGAATCCGAGCCCGGCTACACGCATATGTGGGACGCTGCCGAAATTATGGCGGACGATTACATGGCGTTATTCGGCTCCTCCACGGCGAAGCAGGCCATGGCGAATTCGCTCCAGCAGGATGACGGTCTCGGTTTCTACGGGGAGATCGAGAACACGGAGGTGCCTCCCGTGATGTCGCTGCAGGCAGTACGAACCTATTGGCTGAAGCTGAGCGGGCTTAAGGATCCGCAGCCGCTAGTCTTCAAGGAACCGAAGATTACCGGTGTGCAGGCGGTTCCGGACGGCAGCGGCGGCTATAAGTACAAACTAACGTACGCAGCAGCCTCTACGACGCCTGACGTGGCGCGCCGTCTGCAGTATATCGTGTACTGGACCGAAGAGGGAGACGAATCTTGGATCGACTACTCGCCGCTTAAGACAGGCACTACGTCGATGGTGATCTCCGGCGACCTGCCGGCTGCTGAGCTGACATTGACCGTGTACGCTTACGACCCCAAGACGAAGGCATTCGTGTATGCCCGACCGGTGAAGTATGATTTCTCCAATGCCGCCAAGCCGGTCAATGCGGCATAAGGCTTCAATAAATTAGAATTCGAAGGAGTCTGCGTATATGCGCGGGCTCTTTGTTGTGAAGATAGTTAGACTCGAATCGAGTGATCGGCGAAACAGCCGGCATGCGGCGGGGTACCGCGAAACATGGGATTGACTCTCCCGTTACGTCAGACAGTATCTTGGGTACTGAGAACGATCTTGAAGGGAGCAATCATGATGCATAGCCTTACTCACGTGATTTTCGGTACGGGACCGCTCGGCATGGCGCTCATGCGCGAGCTTAGGAGCAGGGGCGTCAGAGATATTCGGATGGTGAACCGAAGCGGGCGTATTCAGGGCGGGGAGCAAGTATGCCTAATCAAGGGAGATGCTTCGAACGTTGCCGAAGCGATCGCGATCTGCGAGGGTGCCTCCGTCGTCTACCATTGCGCGCAGCCCGGATACTTGAATTGGCCCAAGCAATTCCCTGCCATTACGAACGGAATTCTGGAAGGGGCCGTCGCAGCCGATGCGAAGCTGGTCTATGCGGATAATATGTATGCGTATGGACCCGTGCTTGCACCTCTTGGGGAGAGTCTTCCTTATCGGGCAGAGGGGCCTAAGGGAACAACGCGGTCACGGATGGCGCAGCAACTGTGGGATGCTCATAACGCCGGAAGAGCGCGCGTTGCCATCGGGAGAGCTTCCGACTTCTATGGACCCGGCGTAACGCAATCGTTCATGGGCGAGAGGGTGTTCGGGCACGCGCTTAGAGGGAGGCCAATCGATGTGTTCGGCAATCTTCATATGCCGCACACCTATACGTATATAGACGACTTTGCAAGAGGATTGGCGATCCTGGGAAGCGAGGACCGCGCATTAGGGGGATGTTGGCATATCCCGAGCGCCGACACGATCACGACCGGTCAACTGCTGCAGATCATCTCCGATGAATTGGGAGTGAAGCCTAAAGTTCGCGCTTCTGCGCGCGGCCGTATTCCTTCTTATTCGTGCAGGCAGAGCGACGAGTAAGGAGTGAGAACCGAAGGATCGTGAATACAGAGCTTAGGACCCGCAGAGATGCGAGTCCTTTTTTATTTCAATCTCAAACAGGCACGAGCCAGCTGGGATAACAATACGTTACAGTAGCCTAATTGGAGGTGCTGCGGTTGGATAAAAAAATGCTATTTGATTATATCATTATTGGAACAGGACCGGCTGGCGCGGTAATCGCCAAAACGTTAACGGATGATCGCAAGTCCTCGGCGCTTCTTATCGAAGCAGGTGAGAATAACGATAAGGATAGGCCAATCAGGGATTCCGCATTTGCGCTAGAGTTGGAAGAGCAATTTTACCCGCAATATTTTTGGCAAGGGGAAGGGGTGCCTCAAGGAGAGCTGGATGGCCGGATGTTCGAATGGACAACGGGGCGGTTATCGGGCGGAGGTTCGTCGATTAACGGAGAACAGTACGTACGGCCTACATCGGCAGTGTTGAGGCAGTGGGAACGATTGCTAGGTCCCATGTGGTCGCCGGAACGTGCAATCCGTCGCTTCAAGCAATTGGAGAAATATAACGGCGGAACAGACAATCGACGGTCCCGCGGTTACAGAGGGAGAATCGACATCAGGCAAGCACCGAAGAATCCAACGGCCATGACAGAGAAATTCACGGCCGCTGTCGAGCGAGCTACAGGGTATCCGGAAATTGTTGACTATAATGATCCTCGCACTCCGTTAGGGCCGTTTACGCGTTGGCAGCTTTATCAGAATCCGAACGGAACAAGAGAAAGTTCGTCCAGCGCTTTTTTGTCGTCGGATATTATGCATCCGAATGGGCAAGGGGTGAAGGGGCGCAAGCTACGGGTCTTGTTTAAGACGACCGCACTTCGCGTC